>DASUXH010000284.1:0-10518 GCA_036378015.1 Nitrospira sp.
TTCTGGCGGTGGTGCTGTTCGAGGGAAAGACCAGCCGCGGAGCCCAGCGCTGGATTCCCATCGGCCCGTTTGCCTTTCAGCCGTCGGAGTTTGCGAAGTTAGTGCTGATTCTCGTGATGGCGCATTACTATTCGAAGGCTCCCCGGGTTGGCTGGCTGCAGCGTGTGGTGATTCCCGGCGCCTTGATGCTGCCTGGGTTGTTATTGATCCTCAAGCAGCCGGATCTGGGCAGCGGCTTGAGTTTCTTGGCCGTGTATGCGGCGATGCTGCTGATGGTGGGCATGCGCTCGCAGGCGCTGGGAGTGATCTTGTTGTTTTCTCTCATGCTCTTTCCCTTCGCGTGGGAGGTCATGTGGGGCTCGTTGCATGATTATCAACGTCAGCGGATCATGGCATTCGTCGACCCGAACTATGATCCCGGGGGAAAGGGCTATCACGCGCTGCAGTCCCGGATCGCTATCGGCGCCGGAGAATTGACCGGCAAGGGGCTGTACGGCGGCACACAGAGCCAATTGAAATTTCTCCCGGAAGGGCACACGGATTTTGTGTTTTCGGTGTTTGCGGAAGAATGGGGGTTTCTGGGGGTGCTCGTCTTGCTCCTCTTGTTCATCGCGCTCATCTGGCTGTCGCTTGAAATTGCGACCCGCGCGAAGGACGAGTTGGGGGCACTGTTGGCGGTCGGCATTATTGCAATGCTGTGTTTTTGCGTCGTCGTGAACATCGGCATGACCGCCGGCATGTTTCCGATCGTGGGCATCCCGCTTCCTCTCATGAGCTACGGCGGCAGCGCGACCATCATGACGATGGCTTCGCTGGGACTGTTGCTGAACGTTAAACGGCGGCGATTGAGTTTGTTTTATTGAACGAGGGCGGCCCATTGAGGCGCCGCCTTATTATTGTGCGGATCGTCGAATCGACGAGGCGTGAGTGACATCGGAACCTGGGGAGCGCCCGCGTTCCACCCTCACGTCGGTTCGAACGGTTCCGCTGAACGGAAGGAGTCAGTATGGGTGTGGAAATTGCGATAACCGTCGCACGGGAAGAAACCCGTGTCGCCGTGTTGGATAACGGCGTGGTCACGGATCTCTTCGGCGACCGCGCCAAGTACAAGGACTTTGTCGGTAACATTTATAAGGGGAAGGTGGCCAAGGTGTTGCCCGGCATGCAAGCGGCCTTTGTGGACATCGGCTTGGAAAAGGCGGCGTTCATGCACGTCTCGGACTTGTCACTCGATGCGGAACCCAACGATACGTTGTTGGATTCGGACGATGACGATAAGGACGGGGACGAAATGCGCCCCAGGCGGGAAAGCAGCAAACCCATCGAACAGTTGCTGACCGAAGGGCAGGAGTTGATGGTACAAATCTCGAAGGGGCCGATCGGAACGAAAGGCCCTCGAGTCACGACCTACGTGTCCCTGCCAGGTCGGTACTTGGTTTTCATGCCGAACGTTGAGCACATCGGCGTCTCGCGCCGCATTGCCCGTGACGAAGAGCGGGCGCGGCTGAAAGACATCATGAAGCGGGTTCGTCATCCCGGCTGCGGATACATCGTGCGGACGGTCAGTGAAGGAGTCAAGGAGGACGAGCTGCGGTCCGACGTCGATTTTCTCCATGTCCTCTGGCAGGACATCAAGACCAAGCGCGATCAGCAGCCGGCGCCGGCTCTGTTGCACACGGACCTGAGTCTCAGTTTCCGCGTGGTCCGCGACCTCTTCGGCAAAAAAGTCGAGCGGCTATGGATCGACTCCCGGCAGGAATACGATGCGGTGCGCGACTTTGTTCAGCGCTTTTCACCGGAGCAGACGTCCCGGATTCACTTCTATGACAAGGACGAGAGCCTGTTCGATTACCTCGGTGTGGAGCAGGAAATGGCCCGCGCGTTGAGTCGGAAAGTATGGCTCAAGTCAGGCGGCTACCTGGTAATCGATCACACCGAAGCCATGACCGTGATCGATGTCAATACGGGCCGCTTTGTGGGCAAACGCGATCAAGAGGAAACCATCCTCCGCAACAATTTGGAAGCGGCGAAGGAGGTGGCCTACCAGGTCAAGCTGCGGGGAATCGGCGGTATCATCATCGTCGACTTCATCGATATGGAGCGCGAAAAAAACCGGGATAAGGTCTATCATGCCTTGATGGACGCCATGGCGTCCGACAAGGCCCGGACCCGGATCTCACGCATCTCCGATCTGGGATTGATTGAAATTTCTCGCGAGCGGGTGCGCGAAGATCTGTTACGTTCCCTCTCCGAACCATGTCGGTACTGCGAAGGCCGAGGGTATACCAAGTCTCCAACGACGGTGGCGTATGAGATCTTCCGCGAGATTAGAAAGATCGGCGGAGGAAACGAACAACAGCGGATCGTCGTGGGTGCCCATCCTTCCGTCGCCGGACTCCTTCAAGACGAAGAACGGCAGGGCCTTGAAGCGCTGGAGCGCGAATGCGCCGCCAAAGTCCTTGTCATGCCGGATGAGCAATTGCATCTCGAACAATACGATCTCGTCGTGATGTAGCCGAGTAGGTCTTGGAAGATCCATGAGGCCGGCGGCATCCTCTGCCGCATGCCCTCCGAAGGAAGATGATGAATTCTGTGGCCGGTCGCTCCTCCTCCTCCTCCGCATCGCTTGAAGCCTGGATGAAGTTGCGTGCCATCGAGGGAGTGGGCGATCACATCGTGTTGGCGCTCGTACGGGAATGGCAAAGCCCCGATGCGGTGCTTCGCGCATCGGTCGACGATTTGACTGATCGGGGTTGCAGCGCCAGACTTGCCGAGGCCATCGTCCACGGACCGGATGCCGATGCCTACCGGCGCATTGAGCGCGAACTTCATGACATTCAGCGGACGCACATCGAGGTGCGTAGCGTTTTAGATGCGGATTATCCTCGGCGTCTTCTGATGATCCCCGATCCGCCTCCGCTCCTGTATGTGTCTGGAACATTGCGTGCCTCTGACGAGCTGGCCATGGCAATCGTCGGCGCGAGGCGCGGCACACCGGCCGGACGTCTAGTGACGGAACGTTTAGCCGGCGGCTTGGCGGAGGCCGGATTCACGATCGTCAGCGGACTTGCGCGGGGCGTCGACGCCGCCGCTCATCGAGGCGCACTTGCGGCGGGCGGCCGCACCGTAGCCGTTCTTGGCTGCGGTCTTCGACGAACCTATCCAGCGGAACATCAGCGGCTCCGTGATGAAATCGAAGAGCACGGCGCCGTCGTGTCGGAATTATTTTTGAACGCTCCTCCACATAGCGGACATTTTCCGCGAAGGAACAGGATCATCAGCGGACTGTCATATGGCGTAATCGTGACCGAAGCTGCGATCGACAGCGGCTCATTGATCACGGCACGGCTGGCCGCCGACCAGGGGAGAGAGGTGTTTGCGATCCCCGGATCTGTGAACGAAGAAACGAGCCGCGGCACGCACGCGTTGATCAAGCAAGGGGCGACGCTGGTGGAGCATGTGAAAGACGTGATAGATGTCATAGCCCCGCAGCTCGAGCCGGCGATGCGATCGCGCATGTCTCCTGCCCGTTCGGCGTCCGCCACGGTCGATAACTTTGGAAATCATGAACGGCTGGTGTATGATGCGCTCTCGGACGAACCGCTCACGGTGGACTCTCTTCTCGAACGGACGCGATTGCCGGTGCCCTCGGTGGTGGCATCGTTATTGTCGCTTGAACTTCGGCGGCGCGTGCGACAACTGCCGGGACAGCGGTATCTGAAAGTGTAAAACCTTCCATTTTAGACTGTCGGTTGCACTCATCTGCTATATTTGGTACGGATGTTAGGTAAGTTGTTCGTGACATTGGAGTCGACATGGCGAAAGCGTTGATCATCGTAGAGTCCCCCACCAAAGCAAAAACGATCACCAAATACCTTGGCCGTGGGTATACCGTGATGGCTTCGGTTGGGCACATCAAGGATCTGCCGACGAGCAAGCTAGGGGTAGACCTCGACCACAACTTCAAGCCCCAGTATGTGACGATCAAAGGCAAGTCGAAGGTGTTGGCCGACATCAAAAAAAAGGCGGAAGTCGCCGACAAGATCTTCCTTGCCCCCGACCCTGACCGCGAGGGCGAGGCGATTGCCTGGCATCTTGCCGAAGAGCTGCGAGGAAAGTCGAAGAAGAAAAGCGACGGCCGGGTATTTCGTGTCCTCTTCAATGAAATCACCGAACGGGCCATCAAGCAGGCCTTGCAGTCTCCCGGTCAGATCGATATGAAGTTGGTTAATGCGCAGCAAGCCCGCCGCGTCCTTGATCGCATCGTCGGCTACCAGGGCAGCCAGTTGTTGTGGAATAAGGTCCGCCGCGGCCTGTCGATGGGACGGGTGCAATCGGTGGCCGTCCGACTCATGTGCGAGCGTGAGGCGGAGCGGGAAGCCTTTCGTGCCGAGGAATACTGGTCGATTACGGCCTTGCTTGCCGGCACGAACCCGCCGCCGTTTGAGGCTAAACTTCACAGTATTAATGGTGAAGAGGCGTCGATCGGAAACGCCGAGCAGGCTCAGCAAGCTGTTTCCGCCATTCAAGGAAAGGCTTTCGTCGTCACTTCGATCGAACGGAAAGAAAAGAAGCGGAACCCCGTGGCCCCGTTCATTACCAGCCGGTTACAGCAAGATGCGGCCCGCAAGCTGCATTTTACGCCGAAAAAGACCATGACGCTGGCACAACAGCTGTATGAAGGGGTGGAGATCGGTAGTGAAGGTTCTACCGGCCTCATCACGTACATGCGGACCGACTCACCCAGGATCTCACAGGAAGCGATGGCCGATGCGAGACAGGTCATTCAAGAACGGTTCGGCGCTGAGTACCTTCCGGGCACGCCGAATGTCTATAAAACGTCAAAAGCGGCACAGGAAGCGCATGAGGCCATCAGGCCTACATCGGCGGCGCGTGATCCGGAGGTGGTTCGGCCTTATCTGGAACAGGATCAATACAACCTCTACAAGCTGATTTGGAACAGGTTCATCGCCTCGCAAATGGTGCCTGCCATTCTGGACGTGACCCGCGTCGAGTCCACACCGTCGGATACGAATGCCAGGTATGTGTTCCGTTCAAGCGGCACCATCGTGAAGTTTCCCGGCCATACTATCGTCTATATGGAAGGCGTCGACAAGGAACTGTTGGCGCAGAAACAGAAACAGGATGAAGAAACGGAGGACAGCGCCGAGCGGCAGCTGCCTGAGCTGACGGAAGGCGAGTCCCTGCGTCTCGTGGAGCAGGCCGAACAGACCATCCCCGGCGTCACCTCGAAGCAGCACTTTACGCAACCGCCTCCGCGATACAACGAAGCCTTGTTGATCAAAGAGCTTGAGGAGAAAGGGATCGGACGGCCGTCGACCTATGCGGCCATTATTTCGACCATTCAGGAGCGCAAATACGTCGAAAAAGTCGACGGGCGGTTTCTCCCGACCGAGACGGGAAAGACGGTCAACGATTTTCTGCTCAAAGGGTTTCCGGATGTCGTCAACGTCGATTTTACATCGCAGCTTGAGGCGGAACTGGACGAAGTCGAAGAAGGCAACAAGCCTTGGGTCGATGCCGTCCGCGACTTTTACGACCCTTTTGCCGCCGATCTCGAGAAAGCCAAATCCATTCCGGGACCGAAAGACACCGTCGAGCCACCTACCGACATTCCGTGCGAGAAATGCGGCCGGATGCTGGAAATTAAATGGGGCCGTAACGGCAAATTTTTGGCCTGTCCAGGCTACAAGGAAGATCCACCCTGCAAGAACACCCAGAATTTCGAAAAACTGCCCGACGGAACGATCAAAATCATTCCGAAGCAGGAACTTACCACTGATCAGGTCTGCGAAAAATGCGGAAGTCCGATGGTCGTAAAGACCGGACGCTTCGGGAAATTCATCGCATGCTCTGCCTATCCCGCATGCAAGACGACGAAGCCTCTGGCGCTGGGTGTGAAATGTCCGCAGCCGGGGTGCGGCGGCGATCTGGTGCAGAAACGCACCCGCAAAGGCCGCTCGTTTTTTGCCTGCAGCAAATATCCGACCTGTGAGTTTGCGTTGTGGGACCGTCCGATTCCCAAGGCCTGTCCGACGTGCAGCGCCCCATTTCTTGTCGAAAAGGTCAGCAAGCAAGCCGGCCGCAGCGTGCAATGCCGGAACGAGGAGTGCGGCTACCGGGAAGCCGGATAAATTTCTTCGACGACCTGCCATCCCTTCTTCTGATCATCGTCAATTCCGCCAATCCCGCGTCTTTCTTTGCTTCGCGCTGATGCTTCGACCGAAATTGAGAACCCGTGTCGTCGAAACTGAGAGGCGGAATCAAGAACGGAGCGTGATGTCAGTTGACGCGCGAACAAGTCGTGATGATAATGATTTGAGGGTTGCGCATACGGAATCTTACCTTAGATGAAGGGAGGACCCTTTTATGAAAGCAAAAGAAGGCGTGGTAAACGTTCTCAACAAAATTCTCACGGCTGACTTGACGGCCATCAATCAATACTTCGTCCATGGAAAGATGTGTGAAAATTGGGGCTATGACCGCCTTCACCACAAGGTGAGGGAGCGCAGCATTGATGAAATGAAGGATGCCGATGAACTCATCGGTCACATCCTCTATCTCGAAGGCGTTCCCAACGTTCAGCGGATGAATACGGTCCACGTTGGGGAGACAGTACCTGAACAGCTCAAGCTCGACTTAAAGGCGGAACAAGAGATGTTGGCTCTGTTGAACGACGGAGTCGTTCATTGCACGAAGGTCATGGATTTCACCACCAGACACATGCTCGAAGACATGGCGAAAGACGTCGATGGTCACATTGACTGGATCGAAACGCAGATGGAGACGATCAAGCAGGTGGGACTGGAAAACTATCTGTCAGAGCAAATCAAGAAAGACAGTTAGTGTACGTTCGAGGAGGATGCTATGAAAGCCAAAGAAGGAGTGCTCGATAACCTCAATGGGATCCTTCAGGCTGAACTCACGGCGGTTCATCAGTACCTCCTGCACGCGGCCATGTGCGGAAATTGGGGCTATGAACGGCTGGAACACGAGTTCAAGGAACTGGCGCGAGAAGAAGTGGAACATAGCTCACAGTTGATCGACCATATCCTGTATTTGGAAGGTACGCCGAACGTCGACCGGCTTGATCAGGTCAGCAGGGGCGCGAGTGTGGAGAATTTGTTCGAGGCAGACCTCCGCTTTGAATTGCAGGATGTCGAAGCGTTACGGAAAGCGATCGCCCACTGTGCGAAAGTCATGGACTTCACCACCAGACACAAGCTTGAAGATATGGTGACGGACTCAGAAGAGCACGTGGATTGGTTTGAAACGCAGCTTCGTACCATTGAACAGGTAGGGCTGGACAAGTATCTCTCCGAGCAGATGAAAAAGGGGTCATAAACAGGCGGCGGGAGACCCAAGGAGGATGCACGGCCTCCCGCCATTGAGCGGGGCAAGTCGTTTCCCGCTCGCTATTTCTTTCGATTCCCTACTGGTAATCCTCGTTCAGCGATCTGAGAAACGCCACGAGCGACGCAGCATCGCCGGCATTCAGGGCGATGCCTTGCAGTTCCGGAGCTCCGTTTCTCAGCGTTCCTGCGCGTGCAAGTGTCGATGTATCCCGATAGAACGTAATGATGTCGGTCAGCGTGTTGAACTGGCCGTTGTGCATGTACGGTGCGGAGTGGCCCAGATCACGAAGGGGAGGAGTCTTGAAGCGGGCGATAGCACGATCCAAGAGTACGGCATCGGACGGGCAAGGTACTTGGCCGTCGCACAGGATCGTCCGGATCTTCGCCTGAGGGGCCGGCATATCGGAGTTGGCAAAGACATTCCACACGCCCAAGTCCGTCAGGGTAGTACCGCTCGAGGGAATCGAGCGAAAGCGATCAGTCCCGGTAGGATGCTGTTCGGTGGCGGGAAGGTCGTTGGCGGTTCTGGCGGCAAGGACAGGGATCGGCAGAGCAAAAAAATCACCTGTCGCATGAAGGCTGTCGTATTCCCTTTGTGTGGTGCCGGTATTGTGCAACTTGAAATCGGTAAAGTCAGGCGCCGCATGACATGCGATGCAATTGCCAATCTTTCCAGCCGCCAACTCGCCCGCTGAAGCTACTGGAGCTGCCGGTTCCGTCAGAAACATCTTCAAGCCGTCCAATTCGGCCGCACCGAATTCGAATGGTTGAGTATGGAACTGGAATTGGCCATCGGCGCGGTTGGGATTGGACGTCACGAATTGAGGGTTGAAACCGGGGGCATTCACGAGCGTCCGTAGCCGCCGGCTGTAGTCGATGGGTGACTCGTTGGGATCCGGTTGTTGGGGGAGGCCGTTTTGCTCCAGAAACACGTCGAAGGGAGAACGAATCGGAGCGCCGCTGTCTTCATTACCTGAGAAACGAAGGCCGTCCACGTACGCCGCCACGACTTTCACGACGGCATCGAAGACTCCTGATCCGTGCCGGATCCAACGAACACGCGAAATTCGGGAGGGAGACGAGACTCGTCTGGGATCGCCGGATTGTTTCCGGTAAACAGAATACGGTACGAAAGTCCTTCGAACTGGCCAGAGGGATCAAACGAGCCGTCGTCGGCGCGGACGACTTGAGCAATGTGCGCGATGGCTTGGGCCCGCTCGCCCGGGAGCCAGCCGAAATTTCGGCCGGTGAAGGTCGCTGCCACGAGATCTTCGATGGAGTTGAATTCTGCATCAAAATGCAGCAGAACGCCGTCTGGACGATCGAGCGTTGCATTGACCAGCGGAGGCGAGTTGCGTGGGGTATGAGTCTTGCCGTCGGCGCGCGCAGGGATCGGGCTTCGCGGGGCAAAGTCTGCGTAGGTGCGCATACCGCCGCCGGGAGCTGTGAGCACGTCGTCGACAAAATGGCAGGAGCGGCAATTCATCGACAGGCCCGCAAATGGACCAGGATCGATCGGGGCGCCCGGGGTGACCGTTTCCACCGTAGCCACGACGGGATCACCGACATTGGGATCGTTGACTTTGCCGCCGGCGTCTAGAAAGGCCTTGAAGGATTGAGGAAATCGGGTTTCCATGAACAATCGTTCGCCGACCGCTTCCTGAGCTCCAGGGGTGCCCGTGGCTGCAGCCGTCGCAGGAGCGGATGAACTCCCCCCGCCTGAGCCTCCGGTCGCCGCCATGGTGAAAATAAGTAAGAGTCTTAAAGTAAACGGAAAATACCCGGATGCCGTTGGGAACATGATCACTCCTCCTGATCAGTCTAAGAGAGAAAAAAAGTTCGGTCGCTGCAGGCACTGCCCGCAGATCTCGACGAGCCGCGGATCAAATTGTGTGCCCGCTGCGACGGCGAGGATGCGGTAGGCGACCCGGGCGCGTGTTTTTTGATCGATCACGCCGGGAACCTGGATGGAATCGAATGCGTCCGCAATCGCGAGCACACGCGCCTCAGCAGGTATGAATGTCCCTCGAATTCCATAAGGGTATCCCGACCCGTCCCATCGTTCGTGGTGGTGGGCAATAATCACCGAGGCATTTCCGAGGAACCGGAAGGGCTCGAGCCATTGGGCGCCGGCTCGTGGATGGCATTGGACGGCCGTGTACGATTCAGCGTCGAGATAGCCGGCATGCGGTTGTGGTTTGCCGGGCAACGCTAACAGACCGATGTCGTGAAGCAGTGCTGCGAGCCTCAAATGATGCAGGGCGTCTTCACAGAGACCAGCGGCTTTGCCGATGATCTGTGCCAAGGCGGCGGTTCTCCGCCCATGTCCCTGCTGCCATGGCAGGGCTTCATCCATGATCTTTGCGACTTGCTCGACCAAAACGGTTTCGACATGAGATTGCTGGGAATTGGATAGCCGAAGGGCATCAATCGTTCGAAGCGTTAATCGGACGCGTTCCAGTGTGTTGTCGGTGTTGGTTATTGGAATCGAAGGCATTGACGGCTCATAAAACAAAAGCCCAAGATCATTTCGAATCTTGGGCTCTGGGTACGAGACCTCTGGCCTCTCGCGTATTGTCAAACAGTGGTTTGTGCTAGGTCTCTTCGCCTCGTTTTCCGGCCATCAAGGGCTGTCCCCGGACCCACATTTCATACAAAGGGACCGCCATCATGACGAAGAAGCTGAGCATCATGAGGGTGTCTCCCGCCAGCATCGTCAACACAAAAATGGGTGAAACGTAGCTGATCAGCCAAGGCGAGATCAGGTCTAGCATGACGCCGCCAAAACCGGACCAAGTCATGGCAGTTTTCAAGCCGTGACTGGCATTGGTCAAGAACATGACATGAATAAGGATGATGAAGACCACCGGCATCGTAAAAAGATGAAAATGCGTGACTTCGGCGAGTTCACGGAAGGACATTGGCTCCCCGAAGGTCGCATCAGAGCCTCGATAGTGATCCGCAATCCCCGATGGCGACAATCCGGTCATGCTGTGGGCCCAAAAAAAGGAAAACAAGAATCCGGCCAGCATCAACAACAAGAACAATGTGTACAACAACCGAATGTGACGATCGGAATCACGCAGTCTGAATCGTTGATTGAAGTTGCGCATGCGGGGACTCGTGGTCCGCTTTCTCAGTT
>DASUXH010000285.1:0-6218 GCA_036378015.1 Nitrospira sp.
CCTCTGCGCATTTTGGCGATATTTTCGGGAGGATGAAGCGCATCACCATCCAAAAATGGCCATGCCAGCTGTTCAGCCAATCGTCGACCAACCGTCGTTTTGCCGGCACCGGCTGCGCCCATGAGCACAATGACCATTGCCCGCGATTCCGGTGACGTCGACCGCACAAGAACTTCTGGTACTCTCCGCCTGACCTGCAGTAGTATAGGAGGATGACAGCCACGCTGGCTATGATCGTCGTCGGTGCTTTTCTGTCACTGAGCGCCTTGCCCGGATTCGCCCAGACACTGCCGAACGCAATCCAACCGCAGAACCCCCAGTCATCTTCGTCGGCGACTATTTCTCCGATTCAGCCGGCATCTGCGCCGACCAGCGGACTGCCTGCAAATGTGCGCACGCCCGCAACGACGAGTCAGCTCGAACCAGCCGGCGCCGCGGGCCGCGCGCCCGCATTTGTCGGCGCAGGACGAGGATTGCCCGGAATGCCCGGAGGGCCTGCCCTTAATAGCCCCCTAGGGGCCAGCGATCCTACCGGACAGTACATGAGGCCGCCGACAGTGGGCCCGCTGTTCTGTGATCCGGCTGTCGACCTTGCCTGCTGACAGAACGACGCCGCTACCTTCCGATCGGCAACCGTTTCTTCCACAACCGCATTTCCTCTATAAGGGGGACAGGGCAAACCTTTCCAGGGTTGCTGCCAGAGAACTGCCAAAAAAAAGGAGACAAGCTGTCCCCTAACATGGTGGAAAAAGACACATTGTCCAAGACAGCGAGCAAAATGCGCGGGATTACCCTTGTCGAGGACCTACAATGAGGAGCATACAATTCATGTGCTCAGCCTCGGGCGAAAAGAAGTTTTCACTTAAGTGTGTGTCTGACACGCCCGCTTAAGCTCCAAACACCCACTGTATCGGTCCGCTGCCGGCGTTGGTATGGGCGAACCTGCCCCTGGAAGGAACCCTTGATCAGGTGCCGTTCAAGCCTCTTGAGACGGCTCAATAAGCCAGGTACACTTCTTTCATACACCAGGCAGGGCGAGAGACTATTTTACATCCTTGCGGGGTGAACTCTATGTCTGATACGTACCGGATTCTCTTAGCCGATGATCACGTTCTTGTGGCGGAAGGCATCCAGAAATTGTTGGAACCCGAATACGAGTTGGTCGGCATCGTACCCGATGGCCGCTCGTTGGTCGCGGCGGCGGCAAAGCTGCAACCCGACATCGTGGTGGTCGACATTTCCCTCCCTCTGTTAAACGGACTTGACGCCTCTCAACAATTAAAGAAGAACAACCCCAATCTCAAAATTATTGTGCTGACCATGCACTCGGAACCCAATTTCGTTACGCAAGCGTTTCGCGTCGGAGTGTCCGGTTATGTTTTGAAGCAATCCGTCGGTTCTGAGCTCGTCCAAGCCATTCGCGAGGTCGCAAAGGGACGCACCTTCGTGTCGCCGATGGTGGCGCAGAGCCTCGTGGATCAGGCGGTCAATCCTTCGGCTGGCTCCGCCCCAGGCGAAGTCAATGTGGGATTCGCTCAGACGCTTAGCGCACGGCAGCGTGAGGTCCTGCAACTCGTCGCGGAAGGAAAGGCGACGAAAGAAATTGCGTCGATCCTCAACGTCTCCGTCAAGACGGTCGAGTTTCACAAGACGCGCATCATGAAAGAGCTCCGGTTGAGGACGGCCGCAGAGCTCACCAAATACGCGATTGCGGCAGGACTGACCTCGATCCACTGACATCCCGCACGTGAAGGTGCGGGATGTCAGATCTCACATCTCAAAGAGAAAATGGCAGGCTCGCATATCCGAGCCGTCACCTCTGAGATGAAATTTGAAATCCGCGGTCGCCGGGACTGCGCTAGAACTGCAGCGTGGTAATGCCTTGGGCGAGGGCAAACTTGATGAGGTCGGAGGTCGTGTGAACACCCAGCTTTCGTGTGATATTCGCCTTATGAAACTCGACGGTTTTCATTGAAATGTTGAGCTGCTGCGCAATGTGCCGCGTCGAGCGCCCTTCAGCCAGCAGCACGAGGATCTCCCGCTGACGGCCCGTCAGATCACTCGAATAGCCTTCGGGCCTGAACCACTCATGTTCAACCGCCTCGCGGACTTCTGCGTCGATTTTTTTCGACAAGAACCGCTTGTTGGCGAGAACGCTCTCAATAGCCGCGTGTAGTTCGTCCGATGCCGACTGTTTCAGCACATAGCCGGTCGCCCCGGCCCGGAAGGCCTCGCTGATCGAAATCGCTTCTGTGAGCATGGTCACAAGAATCACTTTGACGGATGGCAGCAGTTTTTTCAGCTGTTTGGTTGCCGCAAAGCCACTGAGGCCGGGCATGCAAGCGTCGAGGAGAATGACATCCGGCCGATGTTCGAGCGCTCGGCTAATGATGTCCGCCGAATCCTGCACCATGCCCACAATTGTAAAATGCGGTTCGAGCAGCTGCTTGATACTCTCGAGCACGAGGGGATGGTCATCGACGAGGAGCACTTTAGCGCTATGTGTATGTAAAGACATTGGTGGCCGTCCTGTCGACTGGGGATCTAGTCCCATCATGGTACAAACCCGCCCTTCGGTTCAAGGGAATTAACCTAATCCTTTTTCTACCGTAGCTAAGCTTATGCGAGAACTAGGCCATGCCCTAGTCCGACCCTCGGTCACCTCGGGGAACTCCGAGTGTTGGCCTCGCCCTCCTTCAGCTTAACGTGAATCAATTGCTCTAAGTTTGAGACATGTCCGCGGCGCCCAAACTGTACTAAGCGGGCGTTCTTCAAGGAAAAGGTCGCACTCGGGCTGGAGCTTGCGTCTCAATGTTAACTGTGCGGGTAAAGGTCGAATAGTGGGCCCGTATTCCTCTCCGATTCTAACATCCGCCGTCTGTTCCCCCATACAACAACGTAAGCGACCGCTTACCAGAAGGAGGTAGATCATGCAGGAGCAACAATTTGTCCTTGATGTCAAAACGATTCGAGAGCGGGCACGCCGTCACATAGAAAAGGGCGCAATGACACCCGGCTATAAAGCAAAAGCGCCGGTTGTTCTCCGGTTGCTCAATGACGCACTCGCAACCGAAGTAGTGTGCACCTTGCGCTACAAGCGGCACTACTTCATGGCCCAGGGATTGAGTTCGGAAAGCGTGAAGAGCGAATTTCTCGAACATGCCAAGGAAGAACAAGAGCATGCCGATAGGCTCGCAGAGCGCATCGTTCAATTGGGGGGCCAACCGAACCTCTCTCCGGAGGGCCTGCTCGATCGCAGCCATTCTCAATACGCCGAAGGCACGACGCTCGAGGACATGATCAAAGAAGATCTGGTGGCCGAACGCATCGCCATCGACAGCTATAGGCAGATGATCGAATACATCGGCGGCGACGATCCAACCACCAGGCGACTGCTCGAGGAGGTCACGGCGAAAGAAGAAGAACATGCCGAGGATCTGGCGAGTCTGCTGGCAAAGTCGTAGCAAGCGGCGGCCTTCCTTGACCTGGCTCGAGTCGGCAGCAAGACAGCCTGTGAATCCAGGAGAGTGAGCCGCGATATCGACGGCGCACATACCATGCGCAACAGAGGAGAGACGCTATGCCACGGGTGACGACGCGGCCCGGTCATCCCTATCCATTAGGTGCGACCTGGGACGGCGAGGGAGTGAATTTCGCGCTATTTTCGGACAATGCCACAGGCGTGGAACTCTGTCTCTTCGACCATGCCGATCAGGAGAAGGAGACGCATACGATCCGGATGGAAGAACGCACGAATCAGGTGTGGCACGTATTCCTTCCAGAGGCGCGGCCGGGTCAGCTCTACGGCTATCGGGTGAACGGACCGTATGAGCCGCAAGCCGGTCATCGCTTTAATCCGAACAAGTTGCTCATCGACCCCTACGCCAAGGCCCTTCATGGTGAACTGCGCTGGTCCGATTCGATGTTCGGCTACACCATCGGACAGGCCGACGCCGACCTGTCGTTCGATGAGCGCAACAATGCGTCGCTCGTTCCAAAGTCCGTCGTCGTCGAACAGGCGTTCACCTGGGGAGAAGACAAGCCGTTGCGGCGGCCATGGAGCGAGACCGTCATCTACGAATTGCATGTCCGGGGCTTTACCGCAAAACATCCGTTGATTCAGGAAGCACTACGCGGGACCTATGCCGGATTGGCGACACGGCCGGTCATCGAATATCTCCAACGGCTCGGAGTGACGGCAATTGAATTGCTGCCCGTGCATGCCTTCGTCTCCGACAAACACTTGGCCGATAAGGGTCTCAGCAATTATTGGGGCTACAACACGATCGGATTTTTTGCGCCTGAACCGCGGTATGCGACGCATCCCGAGCACGCCGTCAACCAATTCAAAACCATGGTGAAGACCCTGCACAACGCGGGCATCGAGGTCATTCTCGACGTGGTATACAACCACACGGCCGAAGGCAATCATCTTGGCCCCACGCTTTCCTTCCGCGGCATTGACAACGCCGCGTATTATCGCCTCGTCCAAGACCAACCGCGGTACTACCTCGACTATACCGGGACCGGCAACACGCTCAACGTCCAACACCAACGGACTCTGCAGCTCATCATGGACAGCTTGCGGTATTGGGCGCTCGAGATGCATGTGGACGGCTTCCGTTTCGATCTGGCGTCGGCGCTTGCCCGCGAGTTGCACGACGTCGACCGGCTCGGCGGCTTCTTGGATATCATCCAACAAGACCCGGTGCTCTCGCAGCTCAAACTCATCGCTGAGCCATGGGACATCGGGGAAGGCGGCTATCAAGTAGGCAACTTTCCCGCTGGATGGGCTGAATGGAACGGGAAGTACCGGGACACCATCCGGCGCTACTGGAAGGGAGACGGCGGCCAAGCCAGCGAATTGGCGTATCGCCTGTCCGGCAGCAGCGACCTGTATGAAGGCAGCGGCCGTAAGCCGTTTGCCAGCATCAACTTTGTCACCGCACATGACGGCTTTACGCTGCGCGATCTCGTGTCGTATGACCAGAAGCACAACGAAGCGAACCACGAAGACAACAAGGATGGATCCGACGACAATCAGAGCTGGAACTGCGGCGTCGAAGGGCCGACCGATGATCCGACGATCAAGGAACTGCGGGCGCGCCAGCAGCGCAACATGTTAGCGACTCTGCTGCTCTCCCAAGGGGTGCCAATGATCTGCGGAGGCGACGAAGTCGGGCGGACGCAGCGTGGGAACAACAACGCCTACTGCCAAGATAATGAGATCAGTTGGGTGAATTGGGACATCTCGAGCGAAGAGCAGGCGCTCTTTACCTTCACGAGCGCATTGATCATGTTGCGCGCCGCGCATCCGGTCTTCCGTCGCCGACAATTTTTTCAGGGCAGAAGCATCTATGGCGCCGACATCAAAGACCTGTCATGGTTTCGACCCGATGGGCAAGAAATGACAGAAGAAGACTGGATGCAGGGCTATGTCCGATGCCTGGGTGTCAGGCTTGCGGGCGATCGCATCGAGGAAAAAGACCATCTAGGGAACCCGATTCTGGATAATACATTTTTGCTGCTGATCAATGCTCATCATGAGCCGATCCAATTCACCCTTCCAAACCCGCCCGCCACCGTGCAATGGCAGCTCGTGCTCGATACCGTCCAGGAGGTCATCCCGGCGCACGCGCCGTTGATCGCCGAGGGCAACCACTACGATCTCAAAGGACGGTCGCTGGCCTTAATGCACATTGAAGCGGCTGTTCCGATCCGCCCGCCTATGAGGGGATTTCCCAGTGCCGGACGGTGATGAGAGAGGCATACGCTGTCGTTATCATGCGACGCATCGTCCAGGTCATGGTCCTGGCCGTTCTGTCGGGATCGATCAGTGCCGGGGCCGCCATGAACGAGTCGGCCCAGACCGCCGGCGACATGCCAAACGACGTGCAACTGCAGACCGCCGTCACCGAGGCCATGCATGCGAGCCAGTTGACGGCGAATAGTCTGATCGTCGTACATGTCAACCAAGGCGAGGTGACGCTCGAAGGCGCGGCTAAAAGTCCGCTCGCGCGCCGGGAGGCGACGCGCCTTGCCGAAACCGTTCTCGGCGTGAAAGGCGTCCGCAACCGCCTGAGCGTCGTCAACACTCAAACCGCCGAAATACCCCCGGAAAGATAACGATATTTTGCCCTCGGGCCTGTTTCCCGGGTCGCCAGGGAATTTTCCAGCGTGCCCTGTCACGTCTGCGCGATACAGTGAAAAGAAGAAAG
>DASUXH010000286.1:0-5025 GCA_036378015.1 Nitrospira sp.
ATGAAAACGTGCGCGAGAGCAAAATCGGCCCGAAGTTTTCGGCCTGATAGACGCGCACGGTCCGCAGGCGAATAAGTTCCAGCAGCGCCAGAAATGTGACGATAATGATTAAGCGGTGGCAGGACGTTTCAAACAGCGCCTCAAATCCGATCGACTCCTGGCCTTCCAACGCTTCCAGAATGACAGTCATCCGATCCCGGACGGTGAGGTTATCGGGAATAATTTCCAGCAGCTTCTTGCCGGGATTCCGGTCGAGAATCGTCTGCAGCGCATCCACGAGATCGAACAATCCAATGTTGTCGAGCATCGCGTCGTCCGACTGAGGGTCGGCCTCGACGGAGACTGCGGGGCGGCTGTAGATCTCCCGCCACATCCGCTCTTGCGTGTCGAGTTGGCGGGCAGCTTCCTTAAACGTTTTGTACTCGAGCAGTCTGCGAACGAGTTCTTCACGAGGATCCGGTCCGTCCTCGTCGTCCTCGGCGTGTTCTTCGACGGGAAGCAGCATTTTGGATTTGATCTGTAAGAGCGTGGCGGCCATGACGAGGAATTCCCCGGCCACGGTAAGATTCAGATCCTTCATCGCCTCGATGTAGCTCAAATATTGTTGCGCGATCATCGCGATGGGAATGTCGTAAATGTTGATTTCACTCTTCTTGATGAGGTGGAGAAGCAGGTCGAGAGGCCCTTCGAAATTCTCGATACGGACCTGGTAGGGCAGTTCAGTCTGGTCGGCCCCGTCGATTTGGTTATCCACAAGCCGCTTTATACCAGCTTTGGGGGAGACGAGCAAGAGGCGGGGCTATTAGTTGTGGTTAAAAGTCATCTGGATCGAATGAGATACGCGATCAGTACGACGCTAAACAGGAGGAGTGAGAGGGTAATCGCATATTGGACTTGGGGATTCTCAATGCCCAAGCTTTGCGCGTTGCCGGAACGCTTCGCCCGTGCGAATTGCGGTCCCTTTTCGAAAAACGCCTTGGAAAAATCCTCACGGCCATTGAATTGTGCATCGTCAAAATCCGCGGTGGCCCGAAACGTCGCACGTCGAAAGTAGGCATCGCCATCAAACCGTGTAAACGTGAAGAACGCGTCGCCGTCGAAGAGAGCTTCGGAAAAATCCGCCAATCCAGCAAACTGACTTCCCGAGAACCCCGTTCCCCGCTTGAAGTAGGTTCTGGCCAGGTTCGCATCGCGATCGAAACGCACTTCCAGAAACTCCGCCAATCCGCTGAAGCCAGACTGTTCGAACGTCACAGGTCCGTGAAACCGCGCGCGGTGAAACCGCGTATGAGGACCGAAGGCGATTTTTTCGCCGGTCATCTCACTCAGAAATTGACCTTGAACAAAATAGCCCTCCGCGAGAAACACCGCGCCGGACAGGATCACATGCTGAGTAAACACCGCGCGGGACAGATCGAGCATTTGCTGAAACGTGGTTCCGGCGAACGAGACGGGGCCGCTGAAGACCAGAGTGCCGTTGGCGGATCGATGCACAATTTTCCCTTGGACCACGGAGTTCACGAGGGACAGACCGCCGAGAACCACCCGTATGTCCTTGTCCTCCGGCTCGACGATGCCGTCGAGCGAAGGAGGTGTCGTGACGACAGGCAAGGTCTCGAGCGCCACATCGCCTCGAACCACGACGCCGTCCAGGTCGACCGTCCGACCGTCTTTCAGCGCTGCCAGCAACGTTGAGGCATTGACGGCGTGCGCCTCTCGCTCAGCCTGTGTGCAGGACGCGCTCAGATGAACTTTCAACAATTGTTGAGGGCCGGTCCCTGCGTCGTCGATAAGGCAGCCGGCTGCAGCCGAGACCGGGAACAGACAAACGGACGCCGCCATCCACCAGCGGCTTCTGTGAAAAAGTTTAAGCATGAACGGCCCTTATACGAAAACCCTCCGGCGCAAGGCAAGTCGGGAAATCATCGCTTGCTTTACGCAAGGAGGTCATCTGCTACACTCGTGCCCATGTACGAGCGCGCCCTCATGATCGTCCTGTTTCTTGCGGCTCTCGTCTTTACGGTCCCTTCCGCGAATGCCGAATACATCGAACTGCCGATCCTTGCCGCCATTGGACAAAACAATCTCGGCGTCTTTGAAATCATGTTACTGGGCTGGGACAAAAAGTCGGATCCCAATCCGGTTCAGTTACAAGTCAATATTGCAGGCGTCCGTTACGGAATGACCCATTTGGGATCGATGGCGGAGGCTTTCGACTATGCGGTGCAGCACACCGCCGGCCTCCCGCATACGGGCACCGTGTCTGTGCAGGGGATCTCCTACCGGCCGACGGGCAGTGATGGTCCAAGCGCGGGCGCCGTCATGGCGGTGGGATTCATTGCGACGTTCAAAGGTGAGCGGATTCAGCGGGGCACTGCGCTCACCGGCACCCTGGAACCAGGCGGACGCATTGGTTGGGTGGGAGGCATTCCGGATAAGATCCGGGCGGCAAAACGGGAGGGATATCACACCGTGCTTGTGCCGCGAGGACAGCTCCATTCGGCGCAATGGAATCTGGTTGAACTGGGCTTTCAACTGAACATCATGGTCAAGGAAGTCGACACGGTCGAAGAAGCCTATCTCTTCATGACCGGCAGAAGTCTTTGAGCACGCGGTTCCCTACCTCAGCCTTGCGCGAGCCCCTCTCGAATGCCCACCAGAATGGCCTCATATTCTTCCCTCGACAGCCGATGCATCCCAAGCGCAAATCTTCGCGTCAGTTCCGCCTGGTCCGGAATCTTCAAGACACGAAGCAGCAGCGCCTGACTGGCATGGGCCGACCACGTCCATCGCTTGATACCGTCGATCCGGACGAATCCATGCCGGGCTTCCATTCGCAATTCATCCTTATGAAACTCGTCCAGCGACGAAAAGTCCTGCACCGGAGGCAGGAGGGTGAATTGTGCGCAGAGACCGATCTTTAGGACGTACACGAGACCCCGCGACTCGGGGGTCACATAGGTTTGGAGATTGGACCGAATCAGCGCAGTGCACAATCCCCACACCCCTTGTGAGAGCTGAAGCGCAGCACTCTCCTCGGATGTCCGTTCACGGAGCGCCGGCACAATAAAAAGAAAATCGCTCACGGCAGGGTGCTCATCAGCGTTTGAAGCGTCCTCGACTCGACGGCGGCAGCAGAAAAGTCAGCGGCAGGCTGGTAGCAGTCAGGCCGGAAGCTTCGGTCAGGTGAGACAACGGAGTTCAGTGTCGATAGTCGTCGGAGTCGTCGAGGAGATCGTCGGATTTTTCGAGGTAATCGACGTCTTCTTCATCTTCGTCGTCCAGGGAGAGGTCCTCTTCCATGTCTTCATCCATCTCGCTTTCGCCGCTGAGATCGATCTCCTCCTCGCCCATTTCATCCTCGTCCAAGTCAGGCTCCTTGGGCACGGCCGGCATTCCCTTCGACGCGGGGGCTTTTCGAGTCTCCTCGTCCGGCACCGCCTTTTTCACCGTCGTAGGCTTGGCTTGAGCGGGAACCGCGCTGGCTTTTTTCTTTGGAGCAGCTTTCACAGTCTGTTTCTTTGCCGTCTTCTTCATCGCTTTTTTGGGCGATTTTTTTGCCTTCGCCTTGACAGGTTTCTTTTTTGCGGGACGCTTCCTCATCTTCACCATCGATTCTCTCCTCTTTCTTCGCATGCACGGTGATTGCTGATGCGGCCTCCATCTAGCATGAATTTACAGAGTGTTGCAACGGGGTCCGGCCTCGGCTTGCGCTTGCCTTCAGGGGGAAATCCATACCGTGACAACTGCCGGTGGACTGTCGGCTCCCTTGATAGTATCCGGCCCGGCCATGTCGGTCACGACAAGGGAAAACTGATACATTTTCTTTTCGGAAACTTGCGGCGCCACGAAGGTCGCCTTCGCTTCGTTGACGTTGCTGAGAATGACGCGGTAGCCGAGGATCTGTTTCCACTCAAAGTGCAACGGATCCCCATCAGGATCACGGCTTTTCAGTCCGTCCAGCAATACCAAGTCACCCGATTTGGCATGCAGTTCCTTGACGACTTCGGCAATCGGCGGCCGGTTCGGTTCTCCATCCGTCTCGACGATCACGTCTACGATTCCCGTCTTGCCGCGGTTCTCGACCGCAACGGCCGCCTTGCCCGCGCCAATGACCTGGAGGATACCGCCGGCATCCACCGATACGACCCGATCATTCGATGAATGGAAACTACTGCCGACACTCGAGCCGCTCAAAGCCCGCGAAACCCCGTCGCTGAATTGTCCGACCGCGGGGACCATCACTCGCTTACCGGCCTGCGTCAATCTCCAGGGCTTCTGCACCGTGAATTCGATGGTCTGTAGTTCGGCAGCCGTACCTACGGTCACCAGCACCTCGTCGAACTCTTCGTGACTCTCCATACGCCCTCCGACGACCTCGCCCACGGCCAAGAGCCGCATGGTGCCGAGAGCGTCGGGAGGCACCATGACGGTGCCGGCAAGCCGACTACCGTCCTGCGACGGAGTGAATGGCGCGGGGTTCGCCTGGTGGGATGCCAGTGGCTCCTCATCGATCCGATACCAATAATAATGAAGCCGCCGCAAATTGACCTCATTGCCCACCTCAACTGCCACCGGAAGCGTTTGACCGGAGGCCGCGTTCGCGTTAGCGTCCGGCAGCTTTAAGGTCAGTGCAGAGCTTGGCGGGAGGCTTAAGAACCAGGCACTGATCGTCAGTAGAAGCATTCGAATTGTCATGAGCAAATGGCGCACCGAACTCCCCTAACTCTCCTTGAAATAAGGCGAAGAATCGTACAATCACGATCCTGCGTCAAGACCATTTCTTGCCCGATCGAGCAGCTGTGGATGCCTACTTGTCTTCTTGACCGGCATGGTAGAATGGTTATGCTCATATTATGAAAACGGAACTTGCGATCTCCATAAAAACCTTCCTGGCCGTGCTGGCCATAGTGGCATGGACCGCATGGCCGACTTCAGCCACGCCTCCCTATACCGCGATCACCATCGATAACGGTTCACCCTATTTCGTTCCGAAATCGGCCACAGTGTCTACGGGCGCACCGA
>DASUXH010000287.1:0-3371 GCA_036378015.1 Nitrospira sp.
TTCGATCGCGCCGTCGGTGTTGGGCCAGATACCGACGTCCGGATGCGGTTTTGCGTAGAGCTCCCCCGCCTCCTCCAGAAGGGACCGATAGGCGGATGAACTCCTGGGCCCGATGATTTTGAAGGACACTGCGCGCTGTAAGGCGGGATCCAATCGGATCAGCGGCGGCTTAGAGGCGGTGAGCCCACATTCATGCTTTCCTGTCTCCCGACACACGAGCGCTTGAGACAAGGAGGTCAATGCGGCAAAGAAGCCGTCGTTCAGCGCGTCTTCGGTCAGCCATATAACCAGAACACTGTCGGCGCGGGTACCTGCCGATCCGCAGAGGCGTGTCCTTCGAAGGCGGTACCATTCGTAGGGAAGTCCTTGAACGGCGCCGCCGGTGTCCCAATACGCGAACGAGAGCTCATTTTCATCCTCCGGGGCATAACAGGCGGCGCCGAGCGCCGTCCCGACCGCGTAGCGATCGCGAAGGCGGGATTCGGTACTCTCGACGTAAGGCCCCCCTACCGTGGCGACAAGCAGCACCGTGAGGCGCTCTCCACCACGGACGCGATCGGCGATTGCATGACGAAGCGGCGCTAGTCGCTGGGCCAAAGACGATTCGGCTCCGCCTCGGGCAGGACCCTTCTCCTTGATTGCACGTTCGACCGCCGCGACCGGATCTTCCCAAAGCCGCGCGCGCACCAACTGCTCGCCGGTCGTCTGCTTCATCTGGAGGCCGGTGCCGACCGGTCGAGAACTCTTCAGCGGCTCCTTGACCAGCAACACCCCTGCGATCGCGAGCGCGAGCGTCAGCGCGCCTGCTACGGCCAATTTTGAATCACCACCGCGAAGTTTGGCCACAGGGTCCGTCTCCTCCGTCTCTTATCGACCGGGAAAATTGGCACTCACTGTACAACAGGAGACGAGGGGGACTGCAATATGGAGCTTTGGTCCGTTCCGACCGCCGAAGTAAACGGGTGAGGCCGCCAGCTAAGACGAGCAGCTTACACTGAGGTGCTTGCCCCAATTGGGCGGAGGAGCGGCATAGGCACCCATTCCGGACTGCTCTGCACAGGGGCGTTGCAGAAGAGCGAAAAGACGATCGATTTCCGAAAAATCCTTCTGCTGTGCCTTTTCGATCGCGTTCTGGGCCAGATAATTTCGGAGCACATACTTGGCATTGACACTGTTCATCGCCCGCCTGCGTTCGTCGTCGTGGCTTCTTTCCATGTGCAGGCGCTCTCGATAGCGCAGCGCCCATTCGTCGAACCGGTCACGGTCAAGAAAGAATTCGCGCAAGTGCTCGTTCTTCGCTCCCGGTTGGGAGGAGAACGTTCCGAGATGGCGGAACATGATCGTATAGTCCGCATGACTGCCTTGCAGCAGCCCTAAGAAGTCGCGGATAAGCTCATCGTCCTCCCCGCTTTCTCGTGTCAGCCCGAACTTAGCCCGCATGAGCGCTCGATACTCCCGTTCAAGGGACGGCGTGTAGGAATCGAGCCCCGCCTTCAACGGCTCCTTATCGGAAAGCGGCAGCAATGCCTGCGCAAGGCAGCTGAGATTCCACAGTCCGATATACGGCTGCTGGTTAAAGGCATAGCGGCCGTTATGGTCCGAGTGATTGCAGATGAAGCCCGCATCGTAGTCGTCCATGAAGCCAAATGGACCATAATCGAGGGTAAGCCCGAGGATCGACATGTTGTCGGTGTTCATCACGCCGTGCGCCCAACCCACCGCTTGCCATTTCGCAATGAGCTTCGCTGTTCGCCCAACCACGTCGGCGAAGAAACGCGGGTATCTATCCGTGGCCTCTCGAAGGTGCGTGAAATGACTCTCGATCACGAAATCGGCGAGCAGCTTCAACAACTCGTATTGCTTCCGGTAATAAAAGATCTCGAAGGTGCCGAAGCGAACATGCGAGGGCGCCATCCGGAGAAGCATTGCGCCGGTTTCCACCTGTTCCCTGTACACCTTGTCCTCGCTGCCGACGATGCACAGTGCCCGTGTCGTTGGAATGCCGAGCGCGTGCATTGCCTCGCTGCATAGATATTCCCGGATCGTCGAGCGCAACACCGCACGACCGTCGCCGTCTCGCGAAAACGGCGTCATGCCCGCGCCCTTGAGGTGCAGGTCCCACCGCTCGCCTCTGGTGTTGGTGGCTTCCCCGAGAAGGATCGCCCGCCCGTCTCCGAGCTGGGGCACGTAGACGCCGAACTGATGACCGGAATAGAGCATGGCCAGCGGGTCCATGCCGGGACTGAGCATCCCGCCCCCGAAGAGGGCGGCAAATTCCGGTCGTTTGGCGTCACCGGGATCCAAGTCGATGAGATCAGCGGCAGCCGGATTGAAACTGACCAGGTAGGGCTTCGACGTAAACGGCGTCGGATTCAGCTTGGCGTAGAACGCCGGAGGCAGCCGCGCATAGGTGTTGTCAAATGAGAGGGTTTCGAGTCGACGACCGCTCATTGGACCAGAATGCCAGGGCCATCGAGCTGTTGCAACCGCCATCAGAAAAGGCGGCGGCAAAGGCATTTTTCACGTCCTATCAACGCCCGCCGTTTTGCAATTCTCTATCCATCGTAAACACGAACACGCGCTCTCCCAGTTGGACGTCGATGTCGGTGAAAACGCCCAAGACCTTCGCCCCCGTAATTTCGCTCACTTGTTCACAGAGCTTGTCCCGTCCCTGCGCGATCAAATTCTGCCGCAGTCGCTTCACCATATCGACACCTTCGGCGGTTTTTGCGAGCTGCCGCTCAGCCGGCGTGAGCACACCCTTGAGCCGCACGACGACCAGATCCCGGACAATAGAAGCCCGCACGTCGTCCGGCCCTCTGCCCATGAATTCCTGTTCAAACTTGATGATGGCGTTGCGGATAGACATTTCCATGACGGCGCGCTCCCGGCGGGGGATTATAGGAGCGGCAGGGATGACGGACAAGCATAAAGGTAAGCCCTTCGTTCACCGAAGAAGCCCTTCATAGGTCTTTCGGACCAGAGATGCCGGCTGAAAAAAGACGGAGCGGCCATTGTCGGCTTGACGACCATCCGGCTGCCGTATTATTCATGAATTGCCATTCGACTCGACGGCGCTGCTGCTCGTCCCGACTCGTTCTCGAGGATGAACAGGACGCCGCGTGTCGGTAGAACGTGGTCGTAGGGTGATCGGCACCGTCTTGAGGCCGATCACAGTACAAGCCAACTCGGATGCTTCGACGGACCGTCGAGAGTGCCGGTTGGCTTTTGTGTCTTGTGGAGATATTGGATGTGGACGTCCGCCGTGCTGTTGATTCCGCTGCTGCCGCTGTTGACCACACTCATCGTGGTTGGCGGTGTAGGAGAGGCGCTCCGTAACCGAGTCAAAATCGCCGTCTGGCCGCTGGGCT
>DASUXH010000288.1:0-3687 GCA_036378015.1 Nitrospira sp.
CCAGGAATGCCCCACCAGCGCCTTTACACCTGGCGCCGGCGGCTCTTAACCCCGTCAGATTGCAAATATAAGACCGCCTAGCGCTAGAGGCGTTGCTGGCATGAACCTCGCTTTTCGGTCCACCAGAACTCACACTTGGGAGGAACTATCATGTATAAGCAGCACGCGAACTGTTCAAGACAAGCCCTTTTCTTCGCTTTTCTCGGAGGAGCCGCAGCCGGTGCCCTTGCCGGGATTCTTTTCGCGCCCAAGGCTGGAGAACAAACGCGACGAGAGTTGAAAGCCTATGCCAGGAAGACGGAAGAAGACCTGATCGAGAAAGCCAAGGAAGCGCGTGCGGCGCTCGACGAGGCGATCGAACGCGGCAAGAACTTCGTGGCCGAAAAGCGGGCCGACGTCGAAGCGGCCGTCAAAGCCGGTAAAGAAGCGATGAAGGAACGAATGGAGAAATGCTGCAGCTGAGGGACCTGTGTTAGCCATTCGCTTCCATGGCCGCGGGGGGCAAGGCGCCAAGACGGCGAGCCGGATCGTCGGCACAGCGGCCTTTCTCGACGGGTTTCAGGCGCAGGACTCGCCGATCTATGGCGCCGAGCGGCGAGGTGCGCCAGTATCCGCCTTCACGCGGATCGCGCGGGAACCGATTCGCGAACGAGGGATCATTGCGATTCCTGATCTCGTGTTGATCGCCGACCCTTCCCTGATCTCTGATCACTCCGCGCGCGTCTCCGATGGAATCTTCTCTGAGACTGCTGTCTTCGTCAACTCACCATTGCAGGCCGACCAATTCCAGGCACAGCATGGCTTGCCCGGCCGGCTCATCACATTGGATCTCACGGGGACAGCTCTCAGCCACTTTGGAAAGCGAGGCGCCATCAGCGCCCTGCTTGGCGCCGTCGCCGGGCGACTCGCCGGGCTCCGCCAAGAATCGGTTCGTGAGGCGATTGCACGCGAGTTGGCAGACATCGGACTCGACCCCTCTGTTATCGAACAGAATCAAGCCGTCGCGGTTCAGTGCTATGACGCCGTTGGCACAGTTTCCGTAGGGGCGGGCGAGCCGCCGCCGGTGGCTCCGGCGCCACTACAGGCCCCGGTCTATGATCCGCCCACCAGAGGAACTGCCAGGATCAGCGCCGCAGGGAATTCTATCTTGCGTGAGACAAGCGGTTGGCGGACTTTCCGGCCCGTCTTGATACCAGACAAGTGCAATGGGTGCTGGCTCTGTTTCGCCTTTTGCCCCGATGGAGTGATCTCAATGACGAAGAACGATAGGCCCGTCATTGATTATGACCACTGCAAAGGGTGCCAGATATGCATCAATGAATGCCCGACCGAAGCCTTGGTTGCCGAGCGAGAGAAGGGAGGAGGGGTCGCATGGCAGGCGAAATGATGACCGGCAACCTTGCGGCGGCCTGGGGCGGACGCCTAGCTGAGGCGGATTACATCCCGGCCTTTCCGATTACACCGCAGACGGAAATCGTGGAAGCGCTGGCGAAGTGGTGTGAAAGCGGTGCAATGCCGGCACGATTTGTCACTATGGATTCCGAGCATTCCATGATGACGGCGGCCGGCGCGGCAGCGGCAACCGGGGCCCGTGTATTCACCGCCACATCGAGCCAGGGACTACTCTATGCCATGGAAGTGCTCTACTCCGTTTCCGGATGGCGTGCGCCGCTCGTCCTGGTGAATGTTTCACGGGCATTGGCGGCTCCGATTACCCTCGAACCCGATCACAACGATGTGCTCGCGGCACGGGATACTGGATTTCTCCAGATCCATGCGGAAACGTGCCAGGAAGTGCTGGATTCCATTCTGATGGCCTACCGGATTGCCGAGGACGAGCGGGTCATGTTGCCGGTCATCGTTAATCTAGACGGGTTCTATCTTTCGTTCACCCGCGAGCCGGTCATCCTGCCGGACCCTGAGGCGGTTCGAGAGTTCCTACCGCCGTTTCGACCGGCCCATCTGGGCTTCAAGGCCTCCGCGCCCCATGCGCTCGGCGTTGCAGTCCTCAGCGGGACTCAATATTCCTATTTCCGTCATCAAATGCATCTCGCATCGATGAATGCCTTGCAGGTGCACAGGGAAGCGGCTGCCGACTTCGAGCGGCTGTTCCGTCGGCGGTACGATGTGATCGATGGCTATCGACTGGATGACGCTGAGGACGTAATGGTCATGACCAACGCCTTTGCAAGCAAAGGGAAGGCCGCAGTGGATGCAGCGAGGGCAGAAGGCAGACGGATCGGTCTATTGAGATTACGCGTGATCCGGCCCTGGCCTGGCGACGCCATCCGTCATGCGCTGCGAGCCCGTCGAGCTGTCGCCATCGTCGATCAAAATCTTTCGCCCGGACAGGGCGGCATTCTCTTTCAAGAGATTGCGGCGTCTCTGTATCACGAAGCGATGCGACCGCGGGCGCTCTGTTCCTTTATCGGCGGCCTGGGAGGGAAAAATCTCTCTGAAGGCGAATTTCGAGCCATCTTTGATCAGACTGCGGAAGCCGGTGTCCACGGGAAAAGAATCGGGCCGATTCTCCTCTATACGGAAGCCGAGCATGCCGAGATGACGCAACTTCAAGTTTTGGCCGGGGGCCTCGAGAGCTAAAAAGGGGTGGGCTGTCATGCCCTGGCAACGCGAGACATTCAAGAAGATCAAACAGATTCCGCTTGAAGAACACGTGCTCCCCGGAACAGCCCTCTGTGCCGGCTGCGGTGGACTTGAATCTTTACGGCTGGCCGCCAAGGTCCTGGGCGACAATGTTGTTTATGTGAACGCCGCCGGGTGCTTCACCATGTTAGCCGCCTATCCATTTACCCCCTTCAACGGCTCTTGGCTCTACACGACGATGGGATCGGCTCCGGCCGGAGCCCAGGGTGTGCGGGATGCCCTGGATGTGTTAATTGCCAAAGGGCGGTTGCCCAAGAGTGATGACCTGAAAGTGGTGGTCCTGGGCGGAGACGGCTCCACGTACGACATGGCACTCTCGTCGACGTCAGGTGCCATCTATCGTGACCTCGACTTCTATTATTTCTGTTATGACAATGAAGCCTATGGCAATACTGGCATGCAGCTCTCTGCCGCAACTCCCTACGGAGCACGGACGAGCACGTCGCCCTGCAGTCTTCAGCACCCTTCCGGTACGATGCAGGAAAAAAAGGACATTTTCGAGATCTGGCGCGCGCACAAACCACCGTACATTGCCACAGTCGCGCCGCGGTATCCCCTAGATTTGGAGGAAAAATTCGCACGGGCGGCCAAATTTCCCGGACCGAAGCTCTTTCTCGCCTTGTCCGCTTGTCCGACCGGTTGGCTGTACGATCCAGGAGCAACTCCGGAGGTGGCCAAACTTGCGGTGGAGACAGGGCTTTGGCCACTGAAGGAGGCGATCAATGGAGAGGTCACCCACACCTATGCACCCAAGCGCAAGCCAGTGGAAGAGTACCTCAAGTTACAAGGCCGGTTCCGACACCTGTTCGAACCGATCAAGCAAGACGAAGCCGTCCGACATATTCAAGAACGGGTCGATGCGTATTGGAAAGACGTCACAGGATAACAGTTGTGTATGGAGGCAACTATGGAAATCAAAGCGTTGTTGTGCAATTGCAAAGGGCTCTGCGATTCCTTTAATGACTCTGACATGAATAAGCTTCCGTTTGAGGTGGAATCGGACCTGGACGTAAAGTATACGGT
>DASUXH010000289.1:0-2592 GCA_036378015.1 Nitrospira sp.
GAAGAAACCTCTGTAGAGGTGAAGTGACCGTCCTGCGTTGTTGTGCCTGCAATCACCGATGAAGCGGCCGCAAACTTCGCATCAAGTGCCACGGGCGCTGGGATCTGCGGCGCCGTCGGCGCCAGCACCTGTGGCGATTGACCTCGCGAAGTCCAGATGCGCCGCACCCACCCGCCGGCTGGTTCCACCGTCCACGTAATGTCCCACTGGCACCAGGGATCATCGTTGGCGATACATGACGCTTCCGCCATCGTCGCGGGGGCCAGGCCGTGCACTTGGGAGGGAACGGCCGCCATGATGCCTTGGGCCGCCTGGCACATGACAAAGGCGCAGCGCCGCCGGTACGGACCGAATTGCCGCAGCGTCCTGTCCGAAAAACGCATCGCGAGGGTGGCGGATCCGGTGGTCACCCCGACGACGCGGCATTCAATGGACCCGGTCGCAAACTTGTTGCCGAAATACGGAAACATTCCATAAATCTGTGCCAGCGAAAACGGCCTCGCGAGGACCTGCATGATCGGCGAGGCCTTTTCCATCCCTCCGCGGAAGACGAACTGGGGGTCGCCGGAGATCCGTTCACAGAACTCATAGAGATAGGCGGTGAATTCATAGGAGTAGCTGTTCCACGCGTTTTTCAAAAAGGCGGGCGTCACGTGGTACACAGGGTCCTTGATCCGCTGATTCAGCAAGACGCAGAGCTCCTGGACCGCCAGTCGGCCGGCCGCATCACCATGCTGGCGCGCCACCGAGGCTTCGAGGTAGATAGCCGTCGCCCGGATGCTCATGCCCGTCAAATCGCGGATTTTTTCGCCTCGTTCATCCACGCCGAACGGGCGAAATTCCATGTATTCTCGCTCGAGAATGGTTCGATGCTTCGGAAGGAGAACTATTGCAGGAGAACCAGGACGAACGTCTTCCGCTACACCATAGTGCATGAGTGGCACTCCTTGCCCAAACGCGGGAGACGTTGAGAGCGCCCGTGACCGACGCCCTCGCTGATGCGGACTGTCTACTGCTTGCCTACTGTTTGATCGACCGTTTGAGGGTCTTTTCCACGCTGGCGACCTTCGAGACGAGCCGACCGGAATGGCCCTTCCGATAATCCACTTTGATGCTGCAGGAAATGCGATTGCAATCCTTCCTCATGCGTTCATAGCATTTGCGCACGACGGAGAAGACCTCCTCCCATTCCCCTTCGAGCACTGTGCCCATCGGATTCAGACGGTACGGCACTCCGCTCTTGTCGATGATGTCCAACGAGCGGGAGACATATTTGCTCACGCTCTCCCCTTTACCCAATGGGGACATACTGAATTCCAGCAAGACCATGAGCTTCCTTTCTCCGACCCGTTACGATTTGCCCTTGCCGGCCGCCGCCGTTGCCGCCCGTTCATCAAGCCAGACTTTTGGATATTGCACCTTGCCCAGCAGACGAAAACCGTCCAAGGCCTCGCGCAGCATCGTGCGGCGTTTCTCGACGTCCGGCTCATTACTCTTGGCCTGTTCGCGGAGCTGCCCAAGCCAATCGACGAACGCAATGAACTCAGCGTCCAAAATCCGTTCGAGATCCTCTTTCATGAATCCCGACAACGCCGGTGCCATGCCGCTCGTGCTGATTGCGACGCGGGCATGTCCTGCCTCGACGACCGCCGGCATGTTCGCCGTCGATGCTTCGGGAAAATCGACGGACCATAACAAGAACTTTCGCTCACGCGCTTTCGCAAACAACATGCGGGCGAAATCCTTGTCGCCGCGGATCATATTCAGCACGAAAATCGCGCTTTCCAAATCTGTTTCGCGAAACTGCCGCCCGCGATGGATAACCTTGGCGGATGCGGCCAACTGCTTCAACTTGTCGTGCAACGTGGGAGAGATCACGATGACTTTGGCGCCGGCATCGAGCAGGCGTTGGGTTTTCTCCGCCGCCTCTTCGTCGCCTCCGACAACGAGCACCACATAACCTTTGACGTCCAGCGTGACCGGAAATCCAGGGTTCGCTGCCATGACATTCCTCCAGTTCCGAAAGGAGGGCCATCATACAACAGAGGCTTTTCCAGGGTAAACCATTCGTTCACCTTTTTTTGCGAGACACCGGTATAATGCAGCGCTTTTTACAACCATTTCCTAACGAGGACTGTAAATGGCCGCATATAAATTCGGCGCGGTTGGCATGGCCGTCGGCATCATCGCGCTCGCGGCAATCGCTGCATGGTTTGGCCTGGCACACGTCTTCGATCCGAAGGCCGGCGACGGCGTCATTGCCGGCCAGGTGCTGATTTCCCCGTCCTTAGCTGACCAGGTTCGTTCGACCGACGTGCTGTTCGTGATCGTACGGAGACCGGGGGGCGCGCCAAGACCCGTGGCTGCCAAACGCATCGACCAGCCGAAATTTCCTGTCGCCTTTGAAATCACGAACGCGGACGTGATGGTGCAAGGCGCAGAGCTGCGAGGGATGGTTGACGTGGTCGCACGACTCGACCGCGACGGACAGGCTGGACCGGCTCAACCAGGCGACATCGAAGGGCGCTATGCAAAAAATCCGACGCTTCCGGGCGGACACGACTTGGAAATTATTTTAGATACGGTGAAGAA
>DASUXH010000290.1:0-5110 GCA_036378015.1 Nitrospira sp.
AAGGCGCTGCTCATTTCATCGGATCTCGTGCGGGCGGTTGTGATCGGCCTGATCCCCTGCTGGATGTCTGTCGACAGCTTTACCGTGTCGTCGCTCTACATCCTCGTCACGCTGCATGCAATCGCGACCGCGGTCTTCGGCCCCGCATTAACAGCGGCCATTCCGTCGTTGGTGCCGTCGTCCCAGTACACCTCCGCCAATGCATTGCTCCAAACCACGACCAGCCTTGGCATCATTTTCGGGCCCGCGTTGAGCGGGCTGGGCATCGCCGCCCTGAGCTCCCAAGAAGTGCTTTGCCTCAACGCGTTGACTTACGTGATCTCAGCGGCGTGCTTCGTGCCGATCCGTTTTGCTCCCCCCATTTTGAGTCTCGTGTCCCGCTCCCCTATCGCCTCAACATGGAATGACATCGTCGACGGCGTGCGGTACGTGATGAAGGGCCGTCCCATCATCATCTTCTTGACAATCACCGCCTCCCTGTACACCTTTGCAACCAGCGCCTTCACCACCCTCTTTCCCGTCTTCGCCCGTAAGCTGTTGGATCTCGGCCCCGTGGAAGTCGGGTATTTGTGGTCCATGCTCGGCGTGGGACTGCTGAGCGTCTCCGTCGCGCTCACGATCATCAGCGCCTGGAGCATCAAACGCCGGATGAAGGTCATTGCATTCGCCAGCGCCATGAGCGGCCTGGTGTTGTTTGCGCTGGTCAATACCAATCAGCCCACCTCTGCCGCCGCGCTGCTGATGATCCTGGGCGCCGGTCTCGGAGTCCTGACGCCGGTGGCCTGGGGCGTGCTTCAAGAAGTGGCCCCCTCTCACATGCTTGGCCGTGTGCTCTCGTTCTATACGGTTGGAGCGATGGCGGCGGCCCTGGCCGGAATCACCGTTTTTGGCTGGATCACCGGAGAGTTCGGCGTCCCGACGGCTATCGTCACCATTGGAACGGTCATGCTCGGCACCGGGCTTTCCGCTTGGCGGTATGTCGGCTATGTCGGTGAGCGGTCTCCCAAACGGGAGACTCCGTTGGTCCGCGACCACGCGTGACAGGCCGGTGCTAGGGACTCCCCCAGTCCTGGAACCCTTCGCGTGTATGATACGACTCGATAGAAATGCAGGACTCAAGAACGCGGAATACCCCTAGTCTCGATTTATGTCGATCGAGCACTATTCTTTTTGTATTGCCGGTCGCGCGAAACCACAACGATTACTCCTTTCGTGTTGTCCAATCAACCGACGAGCAACTGTCCGTGTAGCGCTCAAAGATGAGAAACTCCTGGCAAGCTCCGTGCATAGCCCGTGCATACATAGTGCCGAGTGTCGTATAATCCGAGGCAGCCATGAAGACCCCTCCCGTTGACATACGAGAAAAAAAAGACTCGCGTCTGTGGCGTATGCCGGGCTTGCAACTTCTGAAGTCCCGGGATTTCACTCTGCTCTTTTGGGGACAAATGACGTCCCAGATCGGCGACAGTCTGAACCGCGTTGCCCTGTTGTGGTTTGTCTATCAACTCACCGGTTCCGCCATGAAGATGGTGATGATCGGTCTGCTGCAGACGATTCCGCCGCTTCTCCTAAGCCCATTGATCGGCGTTTACTTGGATCGCGCAAACAAGAAAACCGTTATGGTGTGGGTGGACATCGCGCGGAGCGTGCTCGTCCTGCTCATTCCCCTGCTCTATGCCTTCGACCAACTGACCCTCGAGCGCCTCTATGCCGCCGTGTTCTTCCTGGCCATCGTGTCGACCATCTTTGGTCCGGCCCTCTCAGCCTCGGTTCCACAACTCGTGCGGCGCGACCAACTGACCGCCGCGAACGCCTTGCTGCAGACCACAACCAACACCGGCCTGCTCATCGGACCGTTGATCAGCGGCGTGGGCATTGCTCTGATCGGATCGCAGAATGTGCTCTATGTCGATGCGGCCACGTTCTTCGTTTCGGCATTATGTTTGATTTTCATGCGTATGCGGCCGTTGGAAGGCACCCGGCGGGAAAAGGCGAACACCACCTGGACACAAGAACTCATGGCTGGCATCCGCTTTGTCTATCTGGAGCAGACAGTGCTGGTGCTCATGGTCGCCGCGGCGCTCTTTAGCTTGGCTGCCAGCGCCTTTGCCTTTATGCTGCCGGTGTTTGCCGAACAAAATTTGAGCGCCGGCGCGCTCGAGGTCGGCGCCCTTTGGTCGGCGCTGGGCGCCGGGATGCTCGCGACGTCCACATGGCTGGCCTCGCTCGCTCAGGGTGATTTGCACGGACGGTTCACGCTCATATTCCGATCCATGGTCGTCGGTGGTTTGGCCATGTGTGGACTGAGCATGTTGACAGCGCCCCTTGTGGCTGGAGCCTTGATCCTCATCATCGGAGGCAGTACCGCATTATTTATGCCGATTGTCTGGGGTGTATTGCAGGAGGTGACGCCGGCACCTCTTCTGGGGCGCGTATTTACCACGTTCAGCACTGGTTCCATGGCCTCTGCGATGGCCGGCATGGCGGGATTCGGTTGGGCCGCCGATACGATGGGGCCTCACGTGAGCTTGCTGGGGATCGGACTTGTCCTGCTCTGTACCGCTTGCATCGCCGCACTGTCTTGCCGACGGTTTCGGCCAACTCCCAACGACCAGCACCTTGAGAAGCTGGCGGCCTAGACCGACACTTCTCTGCTTTCCGATCTGAAGATTGAATTCGAAAATCTACGAAGTCCCGTCAGGCCACTCTCAGATGAGGGGCCTCTGAAGTCACCCTACGGTCGAGGACTCGCCAGTTCACATTGGAAAAAAAGGCATTGATGTACTGTCCGCGTTCGGCGGGAGAATAGTCGAGCAAGAACGCGTGCTCCCAGACGTCCATGACGAGGACCGGGTGAAAGCCGGCAATATTTCCGTGTTCGTGCAGCGTCACCCAGTGATTGCTGAGGCGCCCGCTCGCCCCATCCTGAAAGCAAACGGCCCAGCCAACTCCGCGCATCTTTCCCACGCTGATAAAGTCTGTCTTCCACCGCTCGTAGGTGCCGAACGACGCCTCGGCTCGGCGAAGAAACGCTGATGCACTGTCGGGTTTCAGGGACGCCTGCGGCGTAAGATTGTCGAAATAGTATTCGTGCAACACCATCCCGTTGAATTCGAAGCCGAGACGGCGGGTCAGCTCGGAATAGGCCGGAAACTCCTCCTGGTCGACCTGTCCGTCTCTTAAAAATTCGGCGATCCGCCCCTGCAGAGCGTTCGTTGCCTTGACGTAGCCCTCGTAAAGGGAGAGATGCAAGTCAATAGTCTTGTCCGAGATTCCTTCGAGGCCATGGAGATTGAATGATTTGGTCTTATACAGTTGATCGGGCGCCATACGAGTACCTCCTCAGATGGCAATGTCCCGTACGTTGTCCATGCTGAGGCCTTCCTGAGTCGGTGAGTCGACATTGAGAATTTTCACATCGATGATGAGATGCTTACCGGCCAGTGGATGGTTGAAATCGACGGAGGCCACCGGACCGGACAGTTCAGTGACGACGAACGGCACTCCTTCTTCCGTGGTGAAAATTGTTCCCGGTTGCGTGTCGGGGGGGAGATGTTCGCTGCTAATGACGCCCTTTTTTGACTCATCGTACGGCCCGAACGCATCCTCGGAAGAAAGATCGACCCGCTTTTCCTGCCCCTTCTTCATGCCCGTGATCGCCTTCTCGAGATTGGGAAGAAGCTCGTTGTGACCGGGAGTGAACTGGCTCACATTCTTGGGGATGACCATTTGGGACTCAGGCACCGTGATGGTAAATTCCATCAACACGACCGCCCCCTCTCTGACGACGGCGTCATCCTCCGCCCAAACGAACAGCAAGAACGGCGGCGCAAGGATTCCGACGAGGGCCGACGCTACCACCCACATTTTTGATCGAGGCATGGTGGACTCCTTCCGTCCCTGAAAGACCTGTGACCGACGTCAGCGCTGAGCTACCAGCCCTGCACCGACCTGTCGTCGCCATAGTGATCAACCTCATTCCAGAGTCAATCAGCAAGGGATGTGCCGCGGGGCCGGAGGCCTATGAGGTATAGAAGTTTGAGCAAGCCGTGGGACGTCATGGCAAGCTGTCCCTGACGGGACAGCTTGTCTAGCTCCAGCATGACTAGGCTGTGATCCATTACCCCCGGACGTGTTTCAAACGACAGATCAGGCGGCCTCGGGTTTTTGCCGGCCCTCTTCCTTCGGCAGAGCCGACGGTGTGTCATACCTTTGATTACGCTCGATGAAGTCTTCGGAGGAAGCTGGGTGAAGCTCCCAGCGCTGCTGGTCTCGTCCCTCCACTTTTTCGGTCGTGCGCAGGGGTTCCGCGTCCTCATACTCGATTCCCACCGCCCGACCGATTTCATCGACAATATCCTGGTCCGGCGTCGGTGTTGTTCCACCCACGGTCTCCTCGCCGGCGGCGGCTTGATCCCAAGCGGCGTCGATGTCGCCACCCGCCACTACCGCTTCCGGCGGCACTGTCGTGTCCTGTTTCGCCTGCTCATACCACTCCATCTGCGTTTGAGGGCCCGGGGCATCGCTGTCGGCGGACTCCACATAGTCACGGATCACATCGTTTGCATCGATCTCTTTCTTTTCAGGCTTCCGATTTTCAGGCATGCGTCACCGCCTTGGTCCGAGCGTGTACACAATACAACCATTCCTAGCAGGGGCGGCTAGGAATCACCCGTTCGCGTTCCGAAGGGTCGGAAACTCGTTTGTTGGTCTCTTTGACTTCCTCGAGCAGATGATTGGTGTCAACGACGGTGTTTTCTTCGTGATCAGTTTTCTTCGGATCAGATCTTGTTCGCCGAGTGGTGGATTTTCTTCGCTGTTTCATCGGCCATCCGTCATGCGAGGTCGAGTCAAGTTCTCTAGCCGCGATCGTTCAAGCCATGCGGTTCGGACAGACTACGTCACGCCCCTGTCCGATCATATCTTCCAAGCGATCGTCGTTTTCCAGCCATGCATCGCTTAAAGAAGAATGTCGGGGTACCCATCACGCGGGTCTGGCTCATGTCACCGCTCGTGCGAGGACACGTGGGCTTTTCCGGCTTCCATCGATGCCTTGAACCGCTGTAAATCATCTGCAATTTTCAGGTCTGGATCCTCACCGATGAGCTTG
>DASUXH010000291.1:0-8242 GCA_036378015.1 Nitrospira sp.
GCGGGGCAGTCAGAGAAACCTCTGGCTGCCCTGTTTAAAACTGAGACTCCTTCTGTCAAAACCAGTTGTTTTTGATCATTAGGTCCTCTTGTATAGTGCATAGACATAAGGTCGCGGCTCGTCAAAAGGATTGATGAATACGTAATCCTCATACTTGATAAGGTCGAATCCTTCTCCCAATCGTTTAGTCAGCTCGGCAACAGAGTAGCGGTGCAAGTCAAGCCCAGCACATTTCGGTGCTCCAACGGTCGAAAACTCGGCCAATAGTACAAAGCCACCTTGCCGTAGTATGGCGCGCAAATTCCTCAAATAGCCTTCAATCTGCGCCTCGTCCAGCAGGAAGTGCAGCACTGCACGATCAATCCAGATATCGGCAAGTGGAAGGTCAGTAGGCATCGGTTTCGAGATATCATGGTGAAGCCAGATCACCCTTTCCTGTCTATCTCCAATTCTTTTCTTCAATTTCTTCAATGCTTCATCGCTGACGTCATTCAAGATCAGGTGTGCCCCTCGTGACAAAAGTTCGTCAATGAGAACCGATGTTCCGGCACCGGGAAGAAATATCGTCGCGTTATCGTTGTCCGGGATGAGGTCAAGGAACTTTAATGTCTGTGCTGCATCACGTTCATACCAGCCAAGCTCCGGGTCTGTCTTGGTTGAAAAAATCGCGTTCCAGTGTTGGTTTGGTGTGGTCATCTTGAACTCTACAGGTATCGCAACATCCTACATTGTGCTCGAAGTGGCTGCCCACCAACAACTGTTGTTTTTCGCCTTATCGTGTTCGTATGCGCTGTGGCTAAACCGTGGCAGAACTGTCGCGTCCGATCTGTTTCAATCGGTTCCTCACCTGCGTCGGACCTCTCTGTAATTGATCGAAAACGAACCAATGACATACAATCGCGACCTATAGTCGCTGGGGCCGAGGCGTTTTCAAATCTCGCAGCCTCTGTTGTGCTCATTTTGTGCTCAACTCCACTTCACTCCAGCCTATTCCAGGCTACTCCAGCCATAGTTCGAGAATTCGCTAAACCTTGGCTAGAGTTGGCCTGAGTGAGTTTGAGTATGCTGAAGGAGGGTCGCGGAAACGCTTTCCTAAACCGCGGGTCGAAGGTCAGGCTGCCAAGGCAACCCCTTCAATTTTAAAGTGGAGCAAGGGTGTCAACGATGGTTGGTTCCCCTCGCCTCCACCATTTTTGAGCATTTATTGAGGCCTCTACGCCCTCAAGCCGCGATTACCACATGCAAAACGTTGATCCGCGACTATTGGCGGGATTGAGGCGAGGTGATGGCCTTTCGTCCAGGCTAGCGTCTGGCGTAGGCATATCGAGGCATGCCTCAGCGGCCTTCCCGTCTTCTCGCAAGTATCTTGTCGTGCCTCAGCATGCTTGGCCAACCTGCTTCACTGGAACCGTGACACCTTTCTTCCTACCGATTTCCTTGACCAGGTCGAGGTATTGCGCCACATAGCGCTCTCGCGAATAGAATTGTTCATACCCCGTCTGCGCCCGGTGCGCGATGGTCTGTTGCAATGTGGTGTCCTGCGCAAGCATGGATAGAATCCGCTGGAGTTCTTCCCCAGAGCGATACACAAATCCTCCGCCGGTTTGTTCGACTGCTTCACGGTTTCCTCCTGCATCATGAACCACTGCCGGCGTGCCGCAAGCCAGTGCTTCCAGGACAGCTAGGGGGAACACTTCTGGTGCCAGCGATGGAAGGATAAGTGCCGTTGCCTTCTGGTACAGCGAGGCAAGTTGAGATTGAGGAAGAGCGCCCAGAAAACGAATGCGCGGATGCTCCACGTACTGCTGCTGCAACGTGAATAGCAAATCCCCGTCTCCGACGACCAAAAGATCGTAATCCTGGAGTAGCATGAACTCTTTCAGTAGAGAGGCGATCCCTTTTGACGCTGTAACCCGCCCTACAAAAAGAAAACAGGGTCGTTCGTCTACAACGGCTTTCTTCATACCGGGTTCTGGGACCACGCTGGCAAACGTAGGCAAGACATGCATTGGTCGAGTTACCCCTGCCGTTCGATGGCGTTCCGCCGTGTATTCGCTCGGCGACAAGAGAGCATCCACGTTCTTCAAACACCGTTCGATAAGACTGGTATAACGCCAAACCTGGGGCGGGATGCCGGAACGTACACAGCAACGGACACATTCCTGGCGATCGCACGCCCGCTGTTTGTTCTTCCAGAAAATATGCGTGGGGCAAAGCAACCAGTGCTCATGGAGCGTATACAAGGTCACCGGAGCCTTGCTCATTCGTAAGACTCCAGGCCCTCCGATTAAGGAGATATTATGAAAATTCACGACATCGAAATCGCGATCAAGAATGGCGCCAAGTTCCTGTGCTTTAAGGCCCGGTCGACCAATCTGCTGCGTGACGAGAGGAGAAAAAGGCCCGAAGGGGCTGCGAAGGCGATGCACCACAACTCCGTCGTGCTCGGCCTGATCCGCAGGCTGTTCCCTGCATCTCAGGCGGTAGGCATCTTCGCAATGGACGACGTCGACATGATGCCCTTGCGAGACCAGCGTGCGTGCCAGCGCCCGCACAAAAATGCCATCACCGCCGAAATGATACGGAGGATAAAACGTGGTGACCATGCAAAAGCGCATGAACTTACTCGTCATGTGCAGCTATCAGGTGGTTGCCAGCCCTCAGACCACTCTGACGGTTTCAGAAACTTGTACAGCGCGCCGCAACTACTGTATCAGCTACCTCCGTTTAAGGTCGTGTCGTCCGTTTTCCTCGCAGCCGTGGATGATTGCGGCATGCTCGGTGGGAAACGCCTTTAGGACCTTAGATTCAGATACAGTAATTGACGAACCGGCGTCAGCATTACGCTGGTTGTCGTCGAGGAACCCAGGCCTGCACATAACTGGCCTCATCGTCTGGCGGTGACTAACGGCAACAGCGACCGGCCGTCGACATGCTCGAGTTTCACTCCTAGGCTCGCAGCGATTGTCGGCGCAAAGTCTTCGTCATGGGCGAGAGGTAACTGGGAACCGGCAGGGATACCAGGTCCGCGCATGAAATAGAGTCCTCCCGACCGGTGATCGCCTGTACGGCGTGTCTGCGTATCCTCTTCAATAATCGTTCCGATTTTTGGCGATGAGACGCCAGTAATCGGCGCTCCGCGGTTCCACTGAACAAATAAATCCGGCAGCATGTCGGTGTTTTCACCCGGAAACACCTCAGCCGACCGGAGGACGTCTCGCACCAAAGATCGTCCGCTGACGGGTTCCCTCAGCTCGTGAAGATCCGCAACTAGCCTGGCCACGAAGGCTTCGGCTTCAAGGCCAGGTTGCAGCCTTCCAGTGGGTTCCCGTCCGGCGAGGTTCAGCCGAATGCCTCCACTGTTCGCATTGGTTGGAACAACAAAGCACAGGCGTTCGCTTCGATCGGCCGCGTCGGGCATGCGGTTAATGGAGTGCGCCAGGACTGGTACTTGTTCGGTGATGCTGAGAGGAAGCCTTTTCCACAGTTTCCGTGCTCGATCCAAGACACGACGACTGACCGGCGCCGGACGCCGTTCAAGCCGGCGGAGCACTTCGTCCAGAAGATATGTGGCATCATAGTGCGCCGACATTCCATGGCTGCAGAGAACCATCACGGTAGTGTCTTGATCTGCATGCCCCAATAGGCAGCCGACTGCATCGTCCAATGCGACATAGACGTCCTGCATCGGATCACCAATGAGCTTGCGGAGCTCGGGGTCATGCTTCGGATGGGACCGGTCATGCACGTGCCAACATTGGTGTCCAACACAGTGACTTTCGCCGAAACTCATGAGAAACGCATCCCACGGACCTCGCTCGAGGAGATCGGTCGCAATGTTGACTTTCGTCGAAATGCGCCACAGCAGTTGTCTTCGCAACGTGCGCTCGGGGTCCGCCTTCTCCATCACCCAATCGCAACGCCGGAACGGGGCCGCGCCGTACTTGCGATGGATCTCATCGATCAACTCTACAGGAGACGAGCAAGGAAGGAAGTCCGCATCATGCGTACCCCAATCGACGACATGTATGCCATTCACGTCGGGGCAGAGCGGCGTCTTCGGCACATCGTAAATACACAGTCGCTTCCCTGCCCGGGTTAGCGCGTGAAAGAACGGCCTTTTCCGCACGTCGTTACCGAGAAAGGTAGTCACTTCATAAGTACCGGGCCGGATTTGTTCGTTGTAATAGCAGCCGTGCTGGCCCGGTGTGAATCCGGTCCACACCGATGGCCACAACGAACCTGTATAAATGGCGGGAGCGTTACGAGTGAATCCCCAGGAACCTGCTTGGCGCAGTGAGCTCAGGTTCGGCATCAAGCCTTGTTCGCTCCATTGGAGGACCAGGTCAGGTGATGCCGCATCCAGGCCAATGAACAGAACTTTCGGTGCGATCGTCATGTGATCCTTTCCCATTCGCGCGGTCATAGACCTCGCCTACAGAGTCATGGCACGACTGGCGCGGCGGCGAAAACGCATCGGCATTGCCCAAATAGCTCCGTATATTGCAAGTTCACGCAGACTTGGCGAGCCCGAGCGAAAGGCCTCTCGCAAGAGAAAGGGCACCGCAGAATAATCCGCTTGTGCGCGCGCACTCGCGCTTACCCATGTCAGTAGAAATCCCGCATAAGCTCTGGGGGTAATCAGTGACCGGACGCCGGCGATCCAGTCACAGGAGAAATGCCAATCGTGCGAATTGCTTAACCGATCGCGGTCATGTTGCATGTGCCAGATCGCAAGCGGCGCCTGTTCATCCGGCATAGCCCAGCTCACTCCGCAAGCATCCAACGCGATCATCCAATCCAGGTCGCAATGATTACGCAATCGCTCATTCATCGGATAGGCATGAAACAGTTTCGACGGCGCGAACAACACCGAGGTGGGGAGTATCCCTTCTCCGAAACCGAGACGATTCCGGCAAAACAGGTAATCCGCAATCCGTTCTCCTGCCCGAGGATTTCGAAGCGGCCAGCAGACATCGCCGAATCCTGAACGAGCCACGAATCTGCAACCGACAACCGTTTCGTGCAAATGCGACTGAGCACAGGCCAGTTGCACCGCCAGTTTCTCCGGCATCCATTCGTCATCATCGTCCAGTAAGGCGATCCACGACGCACGAGCCAACGTCACACCGGTATTGATTGCAGCGGGCTGTCCACCTTGCTCCGGCCGTACATGGATTCGTACTCGGCGGTCTTCGATCGAAGACAGCGCAGCAAGACTCGTATCGTCGGGACCATCCAAAACGACAACGACTTCGAGATCCTGTAGTGTTTGCGCCAATACGCTGCGGACCGCACGCGTCATCAACTGAGGACGACGATACGTTGTGACGATGACGGACACCAGGGGGGTCATGCTAGAAATGCTTCCTCCGACCTAGTTTTTGCCACGACTCTATTGCCAGAGTTGCGGCCAGAGCAAGATGGGCCAAAAGATGATACCTCACACTAAGCCATGTTGAAGAGTGATTGCAGATTCGCAGGCTCAAGGACATGGCCGCTTCGTCCAGAATTAGCCTGCTGTGCTCCAGCCCATTTCAGCCTACTCCAGCCAAAGTTCTGATTTTTTGTAAATCTTGGCTGGAATAGGCCTGAGTGAGCCTGAGTAGGCTGGAGGAGGGTCACAGAAACGCTTTCCTAAACCGCGGGTCATGAATCAGGCTGCTAAGGCAACTCCTTGAATTTCAAAGCAGAGCAAGGGCGTCAACGATGGTTGGTTTCCCTCGCCTCCACCAGATTTATTTTGCAAAGGATTACGGGCACTTACTAGTTTGAGCCACCCCGCGTAATCCCCTGACACCTCGGCGGTCAGGTAGCGGTCTTTCCCGTCCGCTGGGGGGTGCGGCACGATCGGCTTGCCCATCAAGTCCCGTAAAATCCCTCTGGCCTTATCGACCTGGTGCTGCGTCACGGTAGGCAGGTCGGCCAGTGATAGCGAATCCTCATTTCATTACCCGTTCATAGCCTTGCCGCTCATATTTCTCGACGCAGTTGCTCTCCTTTGTAGTGGCCGTCTCAAACGATAGAGGATCTGTATTATGAGAGTAGGGGCCGCACTGAACCTTTCTTCCTGTTTCGGGATGACGGAGAAAAACTGGATCTGTTTGGCACCCGGCAAGAAAAACCAGAATCCCGATGAACAGCAGACGCATGTCTGATCCTCCTTCTTGGTGAACCGCCCTCATGCTGGCGGCTCGAACGGTCCTACAAATTCTCCCGAGCAATCTGCCAGGCGCTTGGTGACTTTTTCCTCTTGGCTTCCCCAATCATTGATGATGCGGGCGTATTGGAAAATCGAGAAAAACAAACTTCGGATGAAGGAGCATCAGCTTGGTATTCCAGAATCGGCATGGGTCAAATTGACCAGAGACCATGTCATACCGGTAGCAAAGAACAATGTTGTGCCCGCCTGTCAGCTATGCAATTCCCGGAAGGGGGCCAAGATATTACTCGACACCCATGACATACCCCAAAGATAAACGTGTTCAGAAATTCATTTCCGGCTTCCGCCCTGCGGTATATGCCCGACAGGGCCGCATGCTCGGCATCCGCCAGCCGCTCGATGGGCCGGTCTTCGACACCTTGGAGGATGCGCAAAACTGGTGCATGTATGCCATGATCGACCACTTTGATCGCCGCTTAGGGATGGCGGATGCCAAGATTCATCCATTTAAGGGCGTGCTTGATTTCGGCCCGCCGCCGGACCCGGCGCGGCTGCGTGAAACCCAACGGGTCGTGGCTGAAGTGGCCGAGGAACGACGCCGGGATGGGAAACCCCCGCCGGGGCAGAACTGGCGAGTGAAGGCCATATCCGAGCGTTTAGGTGAGGTCTTCATCCTTCGACCACTATTCTGACCACACCCACTGTGATGAGATTGTCACATCTTGCTTTCTGGCCGTAAGCTTATTTAGGGATCTTGCTAGGTGACCGCTTATAGGCAAAGTCCTATAGTCCGCGAAGGAGGTGTCATGCAACATGACGCGATCTCCGACAGAATGTGACACATCTCGCTACCGTCATGGTTGCGACCCGCCGAAGCAAATTCATCGTGATTCTCCCTCTCCCCGTAAGAATCTCACTTCAAAACACTCCCTAATTCGCTTGATCCAGTTACAGCCTCTTCTTTTGGCCTCCGCTTTTCGATTTCACAAAAGAAAAAGCGCGAGTGCAAAAATAAATGCGTCATTGCTTATTACTTTTTCTAGACTTTGAAATGGTGGAACTTGCTAAGGACATAGAAGCATTCGGCAAAGCGTGTAAACACCTAATCACCAGTATCGACAAGCGTCGCTCACTCACTAAAGAGGAATCACTGTTCACATGCTTCTATTGCGATGAATTGAGAGATAAAGCCGCTCCACACACTCATAAGCAGAATAATCTGTATCGCATGGCTTCACGGAGGTGATCTATGGGTGAAGTTGTCACAGAATTGTGGGCGTTTATGACTGAGCGGAAAAAGTTTTGGTTGCTGCCGATAGTCGCCTTCCTGATGTTTGTTGGGACAATGGTCGTCTTGGCGGAGGGATCGTCGGTCGCTCCCTTTATTTACACCCTGTTCTGATGCGATTCCAGCGAGACGAATGAAGGAAGGCGTGTCCCTATACTGGGAAGAGACGAAAAGTTTCGGTTGACCCGGCGCCTATTCATCGGGTTATCGTGACTAGCGGCGCCGGATAAAACCATCATGAGACTATCTTCTTAGAAAATTTGATCTGCCAGCGGCTCATCATGGCCACCAGGCAAATGTGTATCAGGGTATTGTTTGCGAGGAACTTTCCAATGCCTCTGCAATGTATCTGCCCAGCTCGCGATATGACCCTATGCTTATAGGCCCCGGATTGTATTTACTCGAATAAGTAATTGCTGATCCGCCAATGAGCGATAGCAGTTCTACTAGGCGTACTGCATCGAGGCGCTCCATTTCAGATATTTCCACACCAACTTGTCCGTTGTCACACCATTTTACCGTCGCTGTCTGGATATCCAAGCAGGTAGTGTCGGCTAGCACGAGGCGAGCGTACATCTCAACGCCAGGTGCAATTCCCCGATTCGTAACAATGCACAATCCGCCGGCTGAGACATCAAGCGTCAGACCTTCTCCAGCAAAATCGGGACATGCGAACTGGACCTTATAGTGCAGGGGCCACCGCTGTGCGAGACGGGAATTGAGCGCATCGCGCGAATAGGGTGAATTCATCGATATTCCCTCCTGTTACCGGGCCGCTTCGATGAATCTTC
>DASUXH010000292.1:0-2888 GCA_036378015.1 Nitrospira sp.
CCGGGGCACGGGCGGGCATGGTGGCACCGGACGAAAAAACGATTGCCTATCTCAAGGGCCGTCCGCTGTCGCCAACCGGCGACTTGTGGAACCAAGCTGTGAAGGCCTGGCGGGATCTCAAGACGGACTTGCATGCCGCCTATGATGCCACCGTGGTCATCGAAGCCGAAGACATCGCCCCCCAGGTCAGTTGGGGCACGAGCCCGGGGATGGTAACGGGAGTCGACGGGAAAGTCCCCGATCCACAAGCGATGGCCGATGACAAGATGCGGCAGGCGACGGAACGAGCGCTTGCTTATATGGGTCTCACCGCCAATACGCCCATCACCGAGATCAATATCGATCGAGTCTTCATTGGATCCTGCACGAATTCCCGGATGGAAGACTTGCGGCTTGCGGCCAGCCTGGCCAAGGGCAAGCGCATTGCGAAGACCGTGCGGGCCATGGTGGTGCCAGGGTCCGGTTTGATCAAACAGCAAGCAGAGGCCGAGGGACTCGATCGGATCTTTACAGAGGCGGGATTCGAATGGCGGGAACCGGGCTGCAGCATGTGCCTCGCCATGAATGCGGACGTGCTCCAGCCGGGTGAGCGCTGCGCGTCAACGAGCAACCGCAACTTTGAAGGCCGTCAGGGCGCCGGAGGCCGTACCCACCTGGTCTCTCCCGCGATGGCGGTCGCCGCGGCCGTCGAAGGCCATTTTGTCGACATCCGCCGCTGGAGGTAATAGTCGTATGCAGCCGTTCACCCGACTCACCGGTCGCGTCGCTCCTCTCGATCGCGTCAATGTCGACACCGATCAGATCATTCCCAAGCAGTTTCTCAAGACCATTAAGCGTACCGGCCTGCGGGAAGGACTGTTCTTTGATTGGCGGCGGCAAAAGGACGGTGCCCTGGACCCGTCGTTTTTTTTGAATCAATCCCGTTATCAGGGAGCAACGATTCTTCTTACCCGTGACAATTTCGGCTGCGGCTCCTCGCGCGAACATGCCCCATGGGCCCTTCTGGACCAAGGCTTTCGTTGCGTGATCGCGTCCAGTTTCGCCGACATCTTTTACAACAACTGCTTTCAAAACGGTGTGCTGCCTCTCGTCCTGCATACGCAATATATTGACGCCATGATGAAGGACGTCATAGCCAGACCGGGATACCAAGTGACCGTGGATCTCGCCGAACAAACCGTCACCACGCCGGAGGGAGCCGCCTATCGTTTTTCCATCGATCCCTTCAGAAAAGAATGCCTCTACCGGGGACTGGATTCCATCGGCCTCACCCTGCAACATGAAGCCGCCATCGCGACCTATGAGGCGCAGCGGAAGGCCGAGGCGCCGTGGCTGTTCTCCGATCTTCACCTCTAAGAAGGAGGGCTGCATGAATTGGGCGTCGGTGATTTTTCCGCTGTGGCTCTTCAGACCGCGAGTGCTCCTCGTGCTGTTCTTCCTGGCGGCGGGTGCGCTGATGGTTGCCTTCAGTTACAGCTACTCGGACGGCAATCGCGCCGGATACATTCAGAAATTCTCGAAGAAGGGATGGCTCTGCAAGACCCATGAGGGAGAGCTCGCCATGACGACCGTCCCAGGAACAGCGCCCGTCCTATGGGAATTCACGATCTGGGACGATGCGGTGGCAAAGCAGCTCACGCAGGTGATGGGCAAACGCGTCGTGCTCCACTATAAAGAGTACCGTTACCTGCCGACCACCTGCTTCGGCGAGACTCCCTACTTTGTCGATGCCGTTGAACTTCAAGAGTAGCCCTGTTTGCCGTCCACAACAGAACGTTAAAGGGTCGCTTTCTCACCCCCCCCACCCTAGCGGACGTTTTCACCCGCCGTCCCACCGATTGCTGTGCAATCGAAACCCGGGACGCGCTTTGCCCCAGGCATCGGTTGCAGCGAGCAACTGAGATTACAGCCAGCGTTTCTTTCTGAACAGCACGAGCATCCCCACCCCTACCGCCGCCATCACACCGAGCACCAATGGATACCCCCACGGCGATCTGAGCTCAGGCATGTATTCGAAGTTCATACCGTAGATGCTCGCGATGAAGCTGAGGGGCATAAAGATGGTCGTGATGACGGTCAGCACCCGCATGACGGCGTTGAGGCGGTAGCTGACGCTCGAAAGGTAGATGTCGAGGCTCGCCGAGACCATTTCACGCAACGTCTCAATGGTATCGACGATTTGCACGACATGATCGTACACGTCCCGAAAAAACACCTTGGTGGGGTCGTGCAGAAACCGGCAGTCCGACCGTGACAGGTTGTTCATGACGTCGCGAAGCGGCCAGACGGCCCGCCGCAGAAAGAGCAGCTGACGTTTGAGCGCATGAATGTCGTTCAACGTCTCTGGCTTGGGATCGTCTACGACGGCCTGCTGCACCGCTTCTAATCGTTCCCCCATCAATTCCAGGACGGCGAAATATTGATCCACGATGGCATCGACCAGGGCATACAGTAAGTAGTCTGAATCCGCCTGACGCAGCCGGCCCTTTCCGCCCCGCAGACGCTCCCGCACGGGCTGAAAGACATCGGTCCCATTTTCCTGAAACGAGAGGACGTAGTTTCTGCCCAGCACCAGGCTGACCTGCTCGACCGCAATCTCTTTTCGCTCCGTCAACGACAGCATTTTGATGACGAGAAAGAGATACTCCTCATAGTCGTCGAGCTTTGGACGTTGATCCGTATTCGCCACGTCCTCCAACAGCAGCGGATGAAGAGAGAACTGTTTTCCCAACGTCTCGAGTACTTGCACATCATGGACGCCCCCCACGTTGATCCAGACCACCGATTCTTCGGCGGGCGGCGACAGCTGGTCAACCCGCTCCGGCTGCAGTTCTTCGCAACCCGCGGCGTTGTAACGGAATATATGGAGAGTGACTTTGCCGGGCTTC
>DASUXH010000293.1:0-6861 GCA_036378015.1 Nitrospira sp.
CCCCGAAACCGAAAAACAACGTCGTCGGCTGGACGACGAAATCGCTACCATCAAGAATTACCTCGAACTCACGCGAAATCCTTCATCGCGTGGAGGCGGATAAGGCAAAGCCCGCGACGCTGTCGACGAAGCTCGTCGCCGACGAGAAGATGGCTCGCGCCCTCCGGTCAATGTCACGGATCAATCACGTGAAATTCTTTTAGGACGGAGTCAATATGCCGGGAAGAGCGTTCCGGAAGCGGCCTATAAGGTGTTGCGTGAGGCGAACCACGCCATGCATGCGAAGGAACTCGTCCAGCGTCTGGTCGAGAACGGTCTGCAGATCAAGGGCAAAACGCCGTTCACGGTTGTGGCGACATCGCTGAAGCGCGACAAGCGCTTCGCGAGGTCGCCCGAGCATCGTCGAGGCGAACTGAAGACATCCTGAGCCATGCAAGCTGACATTGTCATCTCATCGACTTTCGAAGGGAGGTGAGAGTCTTGGCGACCAAGAAAGCCGCGAAAAAGAAAAAGAAGTAAACCCGCCTCGATTCTAGCGCCGGGGGCGAGGCCACTCGCTCCCGACGTTGTCGATCTGCCTGGAACGCTACACACCAATTCCCGCGTTCTCAAACACTTCAATTGTCAGCGATGGAATAAACTACGAGGCTTGGAGCGCAACGGCCGTCGAGGACCTGGGAGACGACGGAGGAAATGAAGTGCTGACTTCCACGTGTGAAGCGGATTGATCTGCGTTGAGCAGCACCCAACATTCCGGATGGTCGAGAATCTGTTTGACCAGACGGGTATGCAAAGCATGTCCCGATCGGTCGGCAATCAGATGCCCGATAAAGGGCAGACCCAGAAGCGAAAAGTCACCGATGAGGTCCAGTACTTTGTGTCGTACAAACTCGTCGGCAAAGCGAAGGCCGGACTCATTCAAAACCCCGTCTTGCGAAAGCACAACCGTGTTTTCAAGATTGCCTCCACGGCCAAGTCCGCGAGCCCAGAGCGCTTCCACTTCCTGCAAGAAACCCAAAGTTCTGGCCTCGGCGATTTCGGTGGCAAACGCATGGGTGGAATGCTCATAGGCATACGTCTGCGTCCGAATGAGCGGGTGGTCGTACTGGATCGTATAAGTAATTCGCGGCGTCGAAGACGGCTCGATGCGGATGCGCCGGGAGCCATCGACGATCTCCATCGGTCGGGTGATCTTTAAGAATGATTGTCGGCGGTGTTGCGCCACCACACCGGCTGATTGAATCAATTGGACGAACGGGGCTGAACTACCATCCATCACCGGGGCTTCAGCGGCATCAATGTCCACAAAGACGTTATCAACGCTCAGGCCGGCCAGCGCCGCTAACACGTGCTCGATCGTTTTGACTTGGAAGCCGTTCCCGCTGATCGCCGTGCAGAGTTCCGTCGCGACGAGATGATCAACAGACGCCGCTAATGTCGCTCCTGCGTGCCCATTTCGGTTCACAAACACGACGCCCGTGTCCGCGGGCGCCGGGCGAAGCGTGAGCGTCACCGGCTTTCCTGTATGCAATCCGACGCCTGTACAGCTCATCGGAGTTGAGAGGGTCTGCTGCTGTCTCACGGAAGAACCTCCAGCTGTCACAGTGGTCACAGCAACTCTAGTGCCACTGCTGTTTCAATGCCAAAATATCCATAAGCCATTGAATTAATTATGTAATGCAATCTGCTATCTCTATGGCCTATCTGTTGCGTAAATGTAACATCTGTGACTTTCATAAAGGAAAATCAAAGGGAAATGCCAAACCGCGGCGCGGTACGGTTTTGATGGATCATCTTTGCAACCGAAACTCGCTGCGCCAAATCTCATGTGATGGCAGACGATGTCTATGGCCTCGGATCTAATTCAATCAAGCCCTTGCGGATCGCCAGAATCGCGGCTTGTGTCCGATCATAGACTTGCAGCTTGTGAAAGATGTTCCTCACATGGTTTTTAACGGTCTTTTCACTGAGATCGAGGCTGTTGGCGATTTCTTTGTTGGTCTTTCCATCGGCGACGAGCCGCAACACCGTGATTTCTCGCTCCGTGAGATCGTGTTCGACCCAGGCGGGCTTCTTGCCTTTCTTTTGGGCCATCAGCGAGAACTCGGCGAGAATCTTGCTCGCGACCGATGGATGAATCAACGATTCCCCTCGATAGATCGCTCGAATGGCGGCCACGATCTGTGAGGATTCAGAGTCTTTCAAGAGATAGCCTGTGGCGCCTGCCCGCACGAGATCGAAAATATATTGCTGTTCCTCGTACATGGTCAGTGCAACGATGCCGATGTGGGGAAATTCGCGCTTGATCTGGCGCGTGGCTTCCACCCCGCCCATCCGCGGCATGCTGACGTCCATCAAGATGACGTCCGGCATCAACGTCTTGGTTTTTTCCACCGCTTCCATGCCATCCTGCGCTTCTCCGACGACGTTGAGGTCCTCTTTGGTCTTTAGGATTGCGGCGAGGCCTTCCCGCACGACTCGATGATCGTCCGCGATTAACACCTTAATTTTCTCCATCGTCTACCCTCTCTTTTTTTCCGAGGGGCACTTCGACGACAATGCGGGTGCCCCGCCCCTTTTTTGAATCGATTTTCGCCTCGCCGCCGACGAGCTTCGCCCGTTCCACGATTCCCCGCACGCCGAAGTGATCCCACTTTTCCGGATTATGGAGGACCTGCTCCATGTTGAACCCGACACCGTTGTCTGAAATGGTGACGGTGAGTCTTTCGAGGCTGATCGTCAATTGCACCGACACTCGGTCGGCCTTGGCATGCTGGACCACGTTGCTCAAGGCCTCCTGCACGATCCGGAACAGGAAGATCTTGGTGCGTGGAAACAAAATCTGCTCATCCCCGGATACGCTGAAGTCAGTCTTGATGTGGTATTGCGTCTCATAGGATTTGAGATAGTTCGTGAGCCCCGGAATGAGCTCCATTTTGTCGTATTGAAGCGGACGGAGGTTGAAAATGACTTGCCGAGCTTCCTGAATGGCAAGTTTTAACTGTTCTTTGCTTTCACGCAGCGTCGCCAAGCTCGCTTTTGGATTCTTGCGGATCAACTGTTGCGACAACTCCAGCTTGAAGCCGACGCCGGCCAAACTTTGCACGAGGCCGTCATGAATTTCGCAGGCAATCCTCGTGCGTTCTTCCGTCACGGCGGCACCTGTTTCCTTGACGTAGAGTCTATACAAGGATTGATATTTATTGAGGGTCTTTTCGATCTCGGCGGTGGCTCTAATCCGCGCTTCAATCAGTTCCCACATGAATTTGGCGCTGGCGCCGCCGAGGATCGTGACGCCCATGCGGTGAAAGTCCTGCAGCGACTGCCAGACATCCGCGCTGCCGGAGACGTCGATGATGAGGTCAACGCGTTCCAGATTGAGCAGTATGCGGTAATCCCCTGTGACGGGAATCTTCAGCCGCTTGGCGAGGGCGAGGCCCGGCGCCGAATCATCGATTTCCGCTACCGCGACGATGTCGACCAGTGGGTCGTTCGCGAAAATTTCCATCAAGGCTTTTCCGCCACGACCGGCTCCAATAATGGCCACGTGGGTGACCCCAGAGGCGCCGCTCCTTCTGGTCTGTTTTAACGGTTTAGCCTGCGAGGCCGGCATGTCCCCTCTCTGGGCAGGGTTCGTGTTGTGTCTCGACGAACGGGGGGAGAGAAAAGACGTCCTGAGGAATCAGATCGTGTTTTCACCGCTCGCGGCGCTGCTGGGCCAGGGCTCTCAACTCGTCCATGAATTGGTCGATGTCTTTGAACTCCCGGTAGACGGACGCAAAGCGCACGTAGGCCACCTGGTCGAGTTGATGCAATTCCTTCATGAGTTCCTCGCCCACGATCCGGCTTTCAATCTCCGTCTCGCCCATTTCTTGAATGCGCTTCTCGATCCGGTCGGCTACGGTCTCGATCGTCGCCGTACTGATCGGTCGCTTCTCACAGGCCTTTTTCAATCCTGACAGGATCTTGGATCGATCAAACGTTTCCCGCCGTCCGTCTTTCTTGACCACGACCGGAAGAATTTCTTCCACGCGCTCATAGGTCGTGTAACGGCGCTTGCAACCCAGGCATTCCCTTCGGCGACGGATGAGTTCCCCTTCCTTCGCCATGCGCGAGTCGACCACTTTGTCTTCCAGCTCATCGCAGAAGGGACATTTCACCGGCGGTGATCCTGCCCTGTTGTGAGGTTAGTAGGAGTGAAAGATTGGGAAACGGCTACAGAGCGCCTTGGCCTGGCTGCGGACCTCCTCGAGAACCGTCTGGTCCTGTCGGTGCTGCAGGACTCGATCCACCAAGGCGACGATCTCTCGCATTTCCGCTTCCTTCATCCCGCGGGTTGAGACAATCGGCGTGCCCAACCGAATGCCGCTCGCCACGGCCGGCGGCTTCTCGTCATAGGGCACCGCGTTCTTGTTGACGATGATCCCGGCGGTGTCCAATGCCGCGTCCGCTTCCTTGCCGGTGATGCCCTTGTTCGTGAGATTCACCAACATGAGATGCGTGTCTGTCCCTCCTGATACGATCTTGTACCCTCGATCCAACAAGCCTTGCGCCAAGATGCGCGCATTGGCGATGACCTGTTGTTGATAGCGCTTAAATGCCGGCGAGAGAGCTTCCTGGAAGGCCACCGCCTTGGCGGCAATTACGTGCATCAATGGTCCGCCCTGCATGCCCGGAAACACGAACTTGTCGACGGCCTTGGCATGCTCCGACTTGCACATCACGACACCACCGCGAGGGCCCCGCAGCGTCTTGTGCGTCGTCGTGGTCACGAAATCGGCGTGGGGGATCGGGTTGGGGTGCAATCCTGCGGCGATCAAGCCGGCGATATGGGCGATGTCCACCATCAGGTAGGCGCCGACCGATTGCGCGATCGCCTGAAATTTGGGAAAGTCCAGCGTTCTGGCGTAGGCGCTGGCACCGACCACGATCATTCGCGGACGACATTCTTCCGCCAGCTTTCGGACCGCCTCATAATCGATGGTTTCCGACTGCCGGTCGACTCCGTACGAGAAGGCGCGGAAAATGATGCCGGAGAAATTGACTTTGCTGCCGTGGGTCAGGTGCCCGCCCTGCGCCAAGTCCATGCCGAGGATCGTGTCACCGGGCTTGAGCACCGACAGGTAGGCAGCCATATTGGCTTGCGAGCCGGAGTGCGGCTGAACGTTCACGTGCTCGGCGCCGAAAATCTGTTTACAGCGTTGAATGGCGAGGTCTTCGACTTGATCGACATACTGGCAGCCGCCGTAATAGCGCTTGCCCGGGTAGCCCTCCGCATACTTGTTCGTCATGAGCGAACCTTGGGCGGCCAGAACGGCTGGACTGGCAAAGTTTTCGGACGCAATCAGCAACAATTTGGTGCGCTGGCGCTCTTCCTCGCCATTGATGGCAGCATAGACCTCGGGATCGGTGACTTGCAGCGCGTCCAGTGACCCCACAGCATCTTTCATGGACATTGAGCGTGCCTCTTTCCGGTTTGTTACAGACCTTAAAATTTAGGCCGTAGCGGTTTCCGTGTCCTGTTTCTTGACGACACGGACGGTGACCGCGGCCGTGACCTCCCGGGGCAACTTGACCGGGACGGTCACGGTGCCGAGTTCCTTGATGGGTTGAGGCAGCTGTATTTTCCGGCGGTCGACGGTATAGCCCTGCGAAGCCAACCCTTCGGCGATGTCCTTGACGGTGACCGAGCCGAACATCTTGTCGTCCTTGCCCACCTGGGCCTCGACCGTCAGTGTCACCGTGGACATCTTCTTCGCATGCGCTTCGATCTCGAGTTTTTCCTTCTTGGCCCGTTCGGCGGCGACACGCTTGCTGTGCTCGAACGACTTGATATTTCGATCGTTGGCGACCACGGCTTTCCTACGGGGGAGGAGGAAGTTCCTGGCGAATCCGTCTTTCACGTCGATGAGGTCGCCCAGATGGCCGACCCCTTCCATCGTCTCTTGCAGAATGACCTTCATGCCTCTAACTCCTTCTGTGGGAAAGGAAAAGAGGATACTGGAGGGGCTGAAGAAAAGTCAATCGTGGAACTCTTCAGGCAGGGTATTCGAAGCGTGTGAACTCTCGATGCTGCGGCTGGACTCCCGTCCGCGAGCGCCCGTATCATGCACCGAGGGTTATCGGGAACGGCGCATCATGGCGGCACGTGAATTCATCGAACGTTGGGCTACGCAACTCGCAGCGGAGCAGGCACAGCTTGATGCTTCACAAGGCAATGGCCCGCTCGCAGCGATAGGCGGACGTCTTTTGCAAGCCGTGGGAACCCTCTATCTCTACGAGTTCCGCCTTCCTTCCACTGGCAGCGCATTGGCCATCGACATTCCCGTGTCGGTCGTGCTGGACGACGAGACTGAACCGGCCGAAGGGCTCGTATTGAGTTGTAGAGACGGTGTGGCCTTGGTGCAGACCTTTGATGGCCTTGGAGCGACCGTTGCCAATGCGACCATCGTTCCGGACCGGGGCGGCTTTCTTGTCAAAGCGTCAGAAAGATTCACGCACATGTTGTCGCAACCGGATTCCTACCGGCTCGGCCCTGCCGATCGACTGGCTCATTTGTTCCAGACGTCAAGCTTTGGAGACCAAGGAAGCGGCTCTTCGGCGTCTGTCCTGACCACGATGTGGCATGAAGATGCGACCGTTCGGCAGCAGAAAGTGGCGGCAACGGCGATCGAACTCATCAGGGCGAATAAGCGCATTCTTCTTGTCAGTTCCGATCATCAAGCGGCAGACAATATCAGTGGCGCCGTTGCGCGAGCCATGAAGGCCGGCGGCCTGCTCTACAAGACTTGGGTAAGCCGATATGAAATGGCGGTGAGCCAACAGGCATTCGGCGTACCAATTCAGGAATTAGGATTCGAA
>DASUXH010000294.1:0-2314 GCA_036378015.1 Nitrospira sp.
TCCATTAAGATGACGTCCGGTCGGAGGCGCTTCGCCTCTGTGGCCGCCTGCGCCTTGCTGTCGGCCTCTCCGACGATCGTGATGCCTTGATTGTTGTGCAGGACCGTTCGGAGGCCGACTCGAACGACTTCATGATCGTCGACCAAGAGCAGCCTGATCGTGGAAGGCTTCGCCGGCGAAGCACCGCGGCGTCGCAAAGGAATTGCACCGGCAAGGGACATCGCGGCTCCGTCGTCAAAGATCGTTATTTGGTGCCGAAGGCGGGACTTGAACCCGCACGGCTTGCGCCACACGCCCCTCAAACGTGCGTGTCTGCCATTCCACCACTTCGGCTCTGGGGCTGCTGAAAATGCCTTCCACCGTCGTTCTCACATCGCTCGGGTCCTCGACGTACCGACAAAGAGTACGCCTCGGACCCTCGCTCGTTGCGGCCTAGGTGGAAGCCATTTTGAGCACCCCTAAGCATCTATTACCGCTCACCGATGCTCCGGACTGTGAGGGAGCGGCATTATAGAAGTAGGCCAAAATCCTTGTCAATCAACGGCCTGTTCTGTAAGATTGGCCGTCCATTGCTCGCCGGTCATTCCAACACCATGCATGGCTATCACGACCTTCATCCGTCTCTGATCCGGGCCGCTACGACCGTCTCCCCGGGCTCGCTGGCCGCGTTGTTCGATGTCGACAACACGCTCATCCCTGGAGAGGCCTGCGAGGTACGCTTCTTCCGTTATCTGTGGCGAAGAGGCCTGGTGGGATGGCATGAATTGCAGCGAAGCCTCGTCTGGCTGCTCCGGCAAGGACCGTCCCTTTCGATCCATCCCCTTCGCGAACGTAAAGTGTACTTGGAAGGAAAGGATCCATCGGTGATTGAGGGCTGTGCTAGAGAGTTTTTTCACGACGAAATGTTAAGGCAACTGTCCCCTAAGGGTCGTGAACGGCTCGAGGCGCATCGTCAATCCGGCCATCAGCTGATTCTCATCACCGGCGCGCCGGACTTTCTCATCACGCCGTTGGCCGCCGCCTTGAATGTCCCTACGCTGTTTGCGGCACGTCTCGAGCGTGTCGGCGGCCATTACAGCGGTGCGGTCACTCCCCCTCTTCCCTATGGGATGGGAAAGCGGCAACTGGTCGTGTCGCACGCTCAAGAAAAAGGTCTGGAGTTGGCGAGTTCCTTTGCTTACGGTGACAGCCCGGGTGACACGGAAATTCTTGCGCTCGTGGGATACCCCGTGGTCGTCAATCCGATCCGCGGCATGCTGCGCATTGCCCGTGAACGTGGCTGGCCGGTCGTGGACTGGAAATAACATGCGCGTCACCGAAATCTTTCATAGCATTCAGGGCGAATCGAGCTTTGTCGGGCAACCCTGCGTGTTCGTGCGACTGACCGGGTGTCCGCTGCGCTGCACGTGGTGCGACACGGAATATGCGTTCTATGGCGGCAGCGAGCAGTCGCGTGACCACATTCTGGCGAAGGTTGAATCCTATGGCTGCCGGCTCGTAGAGATCACGGGGGGCGAACCGCTCGCGCAATCGGACACGTTTCAATTGATCACGGCGCTCTGCGATCGAGGGTATCAGGTATTAATCGAAACAAGCGGTGCCATCGATACCACTCCGGTCGACGTCCGGGCTCATGTGATTCTCGATGTCAAATGTCCGGGCAGCGGCATGTCGGACCGGATGCACTGGCCTAATCTGAGCCGGTTGTCCTCGAAGGATGAGGTCAAATTCGTGTTGGCGGACCGGGCCGACTATGAATGGGCGCGTCAGGTGCTTTCCGCGCATGACCTGACGTGCCGCTGCACGGTCCTCATGAGCCCTGTCTTTGGTGCGTTGGATCCACGCCAGCTGGCCGAATGGGTATTGGCGGACCGGCTGCCCGTTCGGGTTCAGTTGCAGCTTCATAAGATGATCTGGGCGCCCGACATGCGCGGGGTCTGAAGATTCAACGGCCATGTATCAGCAGTCAACGGACGGAGCGCTCATCGACGATATTGACCAATAACGAGAAGTGAGGCGAATGAAGATGATGCAGATCGAGACGAAACTGGGACGTGCCGAGGCGGAAGCGGCGGAACTGCTTGTGCTCACGCATTGCGAAGGAGAATCTTTGAGCAAGCCGGATGCATCCGGCCTCGACAAAGTCTTCGGCGGCTCGTTGCGTGACCTCCTGCAGTCACGGGAATTCGAAGGAAGACCCGGAGAAGTGTTGGTCTATCACACTCATGGCAAGGTGCCTGCGAAACGGATCTTGTTGGTCGGTTTGGGGAAGAAGCACCAGTTGACTTTGGACGCGATTCGTCAAGCGCTGGGC
>DASUXH010000295.1:0-3229 GCA_036378015.1 Nitrospira sp.
CTGCTCCCAGTCGATGCTTCGATGTCGGTCCATGCAATCTTCCCTAACGCATCCGACAGCGTCGGGACGTAACCCGCCGAGCCGTGTTGCAATGACTGTTCGATGTGCCGGCCGTCCACAACGGCTTTGAGAAGGCCAATCAGCGCGTCGCCGAACTCGGCCGTGGGGACGCTGACATGGTGATGAGCGAGATTCGTGATATTGCTGATCGAATCGATACCGGGCTGCGTCGCTTCAATGGTCAGGAGTTTGGCTTGCCGCTTTTTGACCGCTTCCTTGACCCGAAGACCGGCAACCGGATTGGTTTCGGTGATGCCGGTGCCGACGAGGAGCAGCACATCGGCCTCGACGATATCGTCGAAGGTCACGGTCCAGCGGTGCGTCCCTTGCACCCGTTGCATCGCCCGCACGGCGTTGACCTGACCGTAGCGCGCGCTGCTGTCGAGGTTGTTCGTGCCGATGACGAGACGCATAAACTTCTGAAAGACAAACAGCTCTTCGTTCGTACATCGGCTCGAGATGAGCCCGCCGAAGGCGTCGGCGCCATGAGCGCCCTTGAGATAGGCGATTTGCTGCGCGGTGTACTCGAGCGCCTCTTCCCACGTCGTCGGCTCGAGGACGCCGTTCCGCCGGATGAGCGGCTTCGTCAGGCGATCCGGATGGCTGGTGGCCTGAAATCCGAAAAACCCGCGCGCGCAGAGGTCGCCGTTGTTGCGGCCTGCTCCATAAGACGAATTGACTTCGATCAAATGATTGTCCTTGGCCTGAACCGTGATCTGGCAGCCGTCGCCGCAGTATTGGCAAATGGTATCGGTGCGCTTCAGCATCCATGGCCGGTATTCGTACATGGACAGACGGCTGGTGATGGCGCCCACGGGACAAATCTGGACGCAGCCCCCGCAGAACTCGCAATCGAGCGGGTGCGGCCCGAAGGCTTTGATTTCCGTCATGGTGCCGCGGCCGGCGGGAGCCAAGGCCTTCACGTCCATCACCTCGTCGCAGTAGCGGACGCAGCGAAGGCATTGTACGCAGCGGTTCATCTGGGTTTCGATGACCGGGCTGAAATAGTCCTTCTGAAAAATGCGCTTGGTTTCGATGAATCGGCTGGCCGTGGCGGTGTACTGATGGGAAAAATCCTGAAGGTCGCATTTACCGCCCTGATCGCAGACCGGGCAATCCAGCGGATGGTTGGCCAGGATGAATTCCAGGACCGACTTGTGCGCCTCGTTGACGACGGTCGTTGCCGTCCGGACGGACATGCCGTCGGTGGCGATGGTGCTGCACGACGTCTGAAGCTTCGGCATTTTTTCGATTTCGACCAGACACATGCGGCAGTTCGCGTCCGGCTTGAGCTTCGGGTGATAGCAGAAATGCGGAATCATGACGCCGACCCGTCGAGCGGCCTCGATCACCAGAGTGCCTTTAGGCACGGTGATTTCAATGCCGTCGATCGTCAGCCTCACGGTCTCTGGCGTCGTCGTGTTAGTCATGCAAATCCGTCAATGAATCAAAGGGTCATTGGTCAATCGTCAATGGAAGTGAATGCCTGCGCGCCATTGACCGATTACTATTGACCACCATCAGTGTCTCGCCGCCCCCGCAGGGTGCGGACGAAGGAGATTGGAGGCTTCCGCCTCATGAATGAGCGCGATGTATTCCGGTCGCCAATGCTTCAACGTGCTCATGATCGGTGCAACCTCCGCGTCGCCAAAGGCGCAGACCGTGCGGCCGGCGATATTTTTGCAAAGATCGGCCAGCGTTTCCAAATCCTGCGCTCGGCCTCGCTTGGCGACAATGCGGCGCATGGTCTGTACCAGCCAGGAACTGCCCTCGCGGCATGGGCTGCACTTGCCGCAGGACTCATGATAGAAAAATTCCATCAACCGCAGCGCAGCCCAGACCATGCTGGTCCCTTCTTCCATGACCGTCACGCCGCCGGATCCCAGCATGGACCCTGCGGCCGCGACCGATTCGAAATCCATTTTGACATCCAGATGATCGGGCGTCAGAAACGGCGCCGATGCGCCGCCGGGGATGAAAGCCTTCAGGGGCTTGTCGGAGCGCATGCCGCCGGCATGCTCATAGATCAATTCCCGAAACGTGACGCTCATCGGCACCTCATAGTTCCCAGGGCGCTTGACGTGGCCGCTCACACAGAAGATGCGCGTGCCGGTGCTCTTCGGCGGGGAACCGATGGAGGCAAACCATTCCGGACCCCGGTTAATGATGTGGGGAAGGTTCGCGAGCGTTTCGACGTTATTGACCACGGTCGGCTTGTTATAGAGCCCATGGGTGGCAGGAAAGGGCGGCTTCACTCGTGGAAGGCCGCGCTTGCCTTCCAGCGACTCGAGCAGGGCGGTCTCCTCCCCGCAAATATAGGCGCCGGCGCCCCGGTGCACCCAGACGTCAACCGTCACGCCGGTTCCTTGGATGTTCTTGCCGATGTAGCCCGCCCGCCTGGCCTCGGCGATCGCTTCTTCGAGGATCCGCGCTCCCAGGACGAACTCGCCTCTTATATAGATGTAGGCGCTCTCGGCGCCGATCGCATAACAGGCGATGAGGATTCCTTCTAGCATCTGGTGAGGATCGCGCTCGATCAGCTGCCGGTCCTTAAACGTCCCGGGCTCGCTTTCGTCGGCATTACAGCAGAGGTACCGCGGTCCCTGGTGGTCCTTGGGCAGGAATCCCCATTTGACACCCGTAGGAAATCCCGCGCCGCCACGGCCGCGCAGGCCGGACTTGATGACGAGTTGCGTCACGTCAGCTGGAGAGACCTTCCCCAGCACCTTCTTGAGGGCCTGGTATCCTCCGGTCTTTTCGTACTCGGCCAGCGTCCCGCCATATCCGGGTTGGCTCATATTTTTGATGAGGATCGGTTCGTGTTTGGGCATCAAGGACTCGTCAATCGTTAACTGGTCTTCACCGGCTCCGGCCACATGAAGGGACCGGTTTTCAACGTGGATGATCCGGTCGACTTGAGATCGGACAAGATGCGGTCGAGTTTTTCCTCTGTGAGCCGCTCATAGTAATCGTCGTTGATCTGCATCATGGGACCGGTCCCGCAGGCCGCAAGACATTCGACGGTCGAGAGGGTGAAGGCGCCGTCGGCCGTCGTCTCGCCGGGCCCGATGCCAAGCCTTGTCTTGATCCACCCGACCAGCGTATCCGAGCCCACCAGCGCGCACATGAGTGACTTGCAGACCTGAATGTGGAACGTGCCCACCTGTTT
>DASUXH010000296.1:0-8660 GCA_036378015.1 Nitrospira sp.
GACCGCTTCGATTTTCGTCCCGCCAACGTACAGCTGCCCTTGTACAATTTCACACGGGCCGTGCCGCTAACGTCCTGCTGGGCTTCATCGATCGCCTTTTGCACCATCTCGCGCTCAGGACTGAACCAATAGCCGTTGTAGATCAAGCCGGCATAGCGGGAGATCAGACTGTCTCTAAAATGCAGGACCTCGCGGTCCATCGTCAACGATTCCAAACCGCGGTGAGCTACATGAAGAATGGTGCCTCCGGGCGTTTCGTAGACGCCCCGTGACTTCATGCCCACGTACCGATTTTCGACCAGATCGACCCTCCCGATGCCGTGTGCCCCACCCACCTTATTGAGATGAGCCAGCAGGGCAGCCGGACTCATTTTTTTTCCGTTCACCGCCACCGGATTGCCGGCTTCATAGTCGATCTCCACTTCCTGCGGTTTGTTGGGGGCCTTCTCGGGGGACACCGTCATCTGGAAAATTTCGTCCGGCGGAGATTCCCAGGGGTCTTCCAGAATGCCGCCTTCATAGCTGACGTGGAACAAATTGAGGTCCATGCTGTACGGCTTCGCCTTGGTCGCCGTCACGGGAATGCCGTGCAGGTCCGCATACTCGATCAACTCACGGCGCGACCGCATCGCCCACTCGCGCCAGGGGGCAATGATCTTGAGCCGCGGCGCGAGGGCCATGTAGGTCAGTTCGAAGCGGACTTGATCGTTGCCCTTGCCCGTCGCGCCATGCGAAACGGCTTCGGCCCCTTCCTTGAGCGCAATTTCCGCCTGCCGACGAGCGATCAACGGACGTGCGATCGACGTACCCAACAGATAGGATCCTTCATACATAGCGTTCCCGCGCAGCATGGGGAACACGTAGTCCTTGACGAACGTTTCCCGGAGATCCTCGACGTAGACCTTCTTGACGCCCAGTTTTTGGGCCTTGGCCTTGATGGCCTGCAAATCTTCCCCCTGCCCGAGATCGGCGCAGAACGCGATGACCTCCGCCTCGTAGGTTTCTTGTAACCATCTGAGAATGACTGAAGTGTCCAGCCCTCCTGAATACGCCAGCACGATTTTTTTGATGCCGCGATTCATCGTCGCCCTTTGCTCTGCTTCCCGAGCAGGTTCGTCAAAATGGCTTTTTGCATATGCAGCCGGTTTTCCGCTTGATCAATCACAACGGACTGATGACCGTCCAAGACTTCGGCGGTGATTTCCTCTCCCCGGTGGGCGGGCAGGCAATGCATGACGATCGCGTCCGGTTTGGCTTTGGCGATGAGCCGGCTGTTGACCTGATAGGGTGCAAGGACTCGCAGCCGCCTGGCCTGCTCCCGCTCCCGGCCCATGCTGATCCAGACATCTGCATACACGACATCGGCTTCCTTGACCGCGACGTAGGGATCCTGGCCCAACTCGATGACCGCGCCGGTCTTTGCGGCCTCGACTCGCGCCACATCAACCACGTGTTGATCCGGCTGATAGCCGGAGGGACAGCCGAGCGCGATCCTCATGCCCATCTTGGCTGCCGCTTCGATCAGGGAATTGGCGACGTTGTTGCCGTCTCCGACGTAGGCAATCTTGATCCCCTTCAGTTTCCCTTTTTTCTCCTTGATCGTGAGTAGATCGGACAGCGCCTGGCACGGATGGCTCAGGTCGGTAAGACCATTGATCACCGGCATGGCGGACTCGCGCGCCCATTCCTCGACCGTGGCGTGGTCATAGGTGCGAATGACAATCGCGTCCAAATAGCGGGACAGGACCCGCGCCGTGTCAGCGATGCTTTCTCCTCTGGACAGCTGAATGTCGGCCATCGGCAGGACCAGGGCATGGCCGCCCAACTGATTCATTCCCGCTTCAAACGACACTCTCGTGCGCGTTGAAGGTTTTTGAAACAGGAGCCCAAGAGTTTTCCCGGTGAGGAGAGGATGTGCAATGCCACGGCGCTGCTTCTTCTTGAGGTCAGCCGCCAAACTCAAGAGTCGTTCCACTTCAGTCGGGGGAACCGCCGCGACGTCCAAGAGATCCTTGGCGGAACGAATAGTACGTTGGGGCGATATTTTCATCGGACGCCGGCCTTCAATGCCCCGCCGACTGAGCGGCATGCCTATCAAAGATCTGTGACAGCACTTCCAGCAGACGGTCGATGTCTGGTTGGCTGATGATCAGCGGCGGAATAAAACGAAGCACGTGCTCTCCCGCCGCGTTCACGAGGAAGCCGCGCTTCAGGCAGTTCCCCACGACGGTTTTCGCGTCCATCTCGACTTCCATCCCTTGCAGGAGACCCAAACCGCGCACATCTCTGACGATGTGGTGTCGGTCCTTGCACTCGGACAATCCTTTGCCCAGATACTCGCCCATTCGACGAGCCTGGTCGAGCACGCGTCCCTCGAGCAGCACACGCAAGACTGCCAAGGCTGCGGCGCAGGCCAAGGGATTGCCGCCGAACGTCGAGGCATGTGACCCGGGAGTAAAGGCGTTCGCCACGGGCGCCGTCGCTAAACAGGCGCCGATGGGCACTCCACCGCCCAGCCCCTTGGCCAAGGTCATGACATCCGGCTGCACACCCAGCTGCTCGTAGGCAAAGAGTGTCCCGGTTCGGCCCATACCGGTCTGAACTTCGTCGAAAATCAAGAGAATGTCGCGTTGGGTACAGAGCTCACGTACCCCCTTGAGGTACTCGCGCGAGGCGACGTGAACACCGCCTTCACCCTGAATCGGCTCCAAGATGATGGCCGCCGTCTTATCGGTCACTGCTTGTTCCAATTCGGACAGGTGGTTGAAGGTCACATAGGAAAATCCCGGAACGAGCGGCTCATATCCCTTTTGCACCTTGTCCTGACCGGTTGCGGTCAGCGTCGCCATGGTACGCCCATGAAACGACTGCTTCATCGTGATGATTTCGAATCGGCCGGCCCCGTACTTCTCGTGAGAATAGCGTCGTGCAAGCTTGATCGCCGCCTCATTGGCCTCGGCTCCGCTGTTACAGAAAAAGACCCGGTCGGCGAAGGAATGGTCCACCAGCATCTGCGCCAGCTTGACCTGCGGCTCCGTGTAATACAGATTTGACGTGTGAATGAGCTGCGCCGCCTGCTTCTGGATCGCCAACACCAAATCGGGATGTCCATGGCCAAGCAGATTGACCGCGATGCCACCGACAAAATCCACGTATTCACGGCCCTCTAAGTCATACACCTTCGCCCCCCGCCCTCTCACGATAGAGATCGGCTGACGTGTGTACGTGTCCATCAGATATTGCTCGGCACTTTCCTTGAGTTCGTCGGTCGGCATGGCAGGCCTATCCCATTGTAAAGTAAGGGAACGTAGCACAGGAATCCGGGTGAAAGCAAATGACGGACAAAAGACATGACGACGGATACGAGCCGGACGCGCGCCACCCGGCATTATGGTAGTCTCTGAGCGATGAAAGCCTGCAGCCAGTGTCAGCAACTGAACCAAGACGACGCAAATTTCTGTTACCAATGCGGCAACGACTTGGGCTCGGGTGCGGCTTCAGTCGTGTCGACGCCAAATTCAACTCGAACCGACGAGAATCTGTGGCGCGAGTTCATCGGTCCGAACGCAGACCGCTATCTGGAGCAGTTTAAGAAGTTCGGCCCTCCGCAGTCGCCTCGATTTGCGCTGACCTGGAACTGGCCGGCCTTTCTGTATGTATCATTTCTCTGGTTTCTGTACCGGAAGATGTATCTGTATGCGGCTGTGTATGCGATCGGTCCGATGGTCTCCTCCTACCTCACGGGCGATATGACGAGCGGAATCGTGTGGAGCGTAGTCGCAGGCGCGACGGCCAACTATGTGTACTACTGGCATTGCCGTGAGCACATTGCGGCGATCAAGCAACAGGCCTGGAACGATCCGGCCCAACAGCATACGGTGCTGAAGGAAGAGGGAGGCGTACAACCGTACGTCATCTGGGTTGGCGTTGCCCTCTATCTGCTCTTTTCGCTTACCATGTTCAAAATGCTTCAAGAGGGCGGGATCGAACTGGATCCTTTTCTCAAAAAGATCAAGTCCGCCCAGAATGTCACGGGCTTTAGCGCTGGCGTTGCCAGCTCATCCATGCCTGAAACCAGCCCCAGTCCTGCTCGTAGGCCGCTCCCCCGGAATCCGCGGCTTCCTGCTTTTGCTCCAACTGCGTATACGTGCGCGGCCAGTTTTTCTGCCACCAGCTCTTGAGTTCATCCGGTCCATAGGCCTGGCCGTTCGATGCCAGAATCCCTGCAGCCGTACAAAGAGGCGCAATCAGCGGCCAATACCGGTCTTTGCCGAGCCCAAGACTCCTCAAGTGTTCCCGCAGCAAGAAGACGACCCAGAGTTCAGCGCTGTGTTTCTTGTTGTGCTTGAAGGGCTGTGTCTGTCTCAACGGAACCGGGTCGAAGGCCTTGACGATCGAGGTGTAATCCGGCCCCCCATAGCTGCCGGCTGCTTCCGCGATTCCCTCGACGATGCTCGAAAGTTCCAACTCGGCCACCGGGGACGCACCGATGTGTTGGCCGGCGACGGTCTCAGAGACGGGGTTTGGTGTTGTGAGCAATTCGATCAAGGGCTTGAGTTCCCGTAGCCTGATGGCCGCGGCCTTGAGGATCTGTTCGGATTCGAGCCAGTAATCCGCATCGTTCTTGGTCAGACGTTCCCGGCCGGCAGGAGGAAGCACTGTCGGCACCCAGTACCGCATGAGCACGAATAACAGGTAATCGACCTGGCCACCGACCTGCCCGATGCGATCGAGCAGACCGGCCGCCGCGGATGCCTTGAAAAACGACTCCGCACGCTCATGGACTTGCAGCCGTTCTCCCATATCAAGCCACCAGCTTTCCAGAGCATGCCAGCGGCTGTCACACGAGGGCCCGGTGCTCATAGATGCACGCATCCAGTGAAATCGTGCGGCATGGTACTGCCGGAGTCGTTCGAAAGCAACGCTTGACTTGGAGTCGTGATTCAGTATTCTTGGCCGCGTTACCCCGATCCACCAGGAGGACATGCGATGGCACGTTTGGTGTTGCTCCGACATGGCGAATCTCAGTGGAATCTCGAGAACCGGTTCACCGGTTGGGTAGATGTGCCGCTGTCATCGAGAGGCATACAGGAAGCAAAGAATGCCGGAGAAAAGCTCCGTCCCTACCGATTCGATCGCGCGTTCACTTCCGTCTTGCAACGGGCGAACGAGACGCTTCGGCTGGCGCTCGAAGTGATCGGACAGACCGCGATTCCAACGGAGAGGGACGAGGCGCTGAACGAACGGATGTACGGAGAGCTCCAAGGTCTCAACAAGGCGGAGACCGCCAAGAAGTACGGGGATGACCAGGTCAAGATTTGGCGTCGTAGTTATGACGTTCGCCCGCCAGGGGGAGAAAGCCTCAAGGACACGGCCGAGCGCGTGTTGCCTTATTACGAAAAGGCGATCAAGCCGCATGTGCGATCCGGGGAGACAATTCTCATCGCCGCGCATGGAAACAGTCTGCGGGCATTGGTGATGGAATTAGAGCAGCTCACGAAGGAGCAGGTCTTGGAGCTCAACATCCCAACCGGCGCCCCACTACTCTATGAACTCGACCCGAACGGGCGAGTGACCAGCCACCGTTATCTATAGATGCCGGTGTTCCTGGCTTCGGCAAGGGGCCTTAGAATGTCCTCCATTCCTCGGTTTCTCGTGGGAACCCTAGTTGCCCCTGCCGGCGCAACCCTCCATTCTGTACATCCAGCCAGCCGGTCGTTCCGTAAAGGAAGAGACGGTCCACCCTTCACCGATGGAGGTCTTATGAAGCTCGCATTCTGTGCTCTCGCGCTCTCTGTGCTCTGGTATATGGCCACGCCGGCCCAGGCGGATATGGGCAAGGATGCCGTGCCTTTAAAAGCGGCTTCCGGCTCAAAGGCCGAAAGTCACATTACCGCCGGCATCGAACATTACGGCAAGGGACATTGGGATGTGGCGAAGAAACACTTCTCCGAAGCGGAAAAGGCCGATCCCCAGTCCGCGGAAGCCCATTACGATCTTGCATTGGCGCTCGACAAGGCCGGAGACCACAAGAGCGCAACGGAGCACTTCCAGCGTGCGCAGACGCTTGGAAAGGACAACATGGAGATCCAGCAGTCGGAAATCCTCAAGAAGCATCTCAAGATGTAATGGAGGGTCCGGCGGCCGGTCAGGCAGCTTTGGTCGGCCGCCAGCGGAGTCCGGCGTTCAAGAGTTCCTGGAGGAGGTCTTCATACGCATAGCCGGCGCTTTCCGCGGAGTCGGCAAAATCTTCGTTGCGCGCGATTTGGGGATTCGGATTGGCTTCAAGCACGTAGAGACCTCCCTGCGCGTCCATCCGCAAATCGATGCGCGCATATCCGCTCAAATCCAGTGCACGGTACACGCGTTTGGCAAGGTGCTGGATCTCCTCGGCTTTGCCCTCCGCCAGATTCTTCGCATTCTCCGAGATTATGCCGTACTTGTCCTGGTATTTTCGGCTCCACTTCACGCGTTCGGTTGCAATCCTACGGGCATCCTCAGGCAGTTTGTCCAATTTCAGTTCCCACACGGGCAGCGCCAGAAGTTGGCCGTTGCCGATCACCCCGACGTAGAGCTCACGGCCTTCAATGTACTGTTCGATGAGCGCCCCGGTGCCGACACTTTCATGGATGAATGCGACGCGCTCTTTCAGTTTCCCGTCGTCTTCCACGATCGATGCCTGTGAGATGCCGAGGGAGGCTTCTTCAGTGACAGACTTGACGATCAGCGGAAACGACAGCCACCCGGGGCGTTTGACCTTCCGCCCTTGCGGCGCCACGATGAACTCGGGGAACGGAACGCGGTGGAACGAAAACAATTTCTTGGCCAGCACCTTGTCCCGCGCCAGCATCAACCCTCGAGGATTGCATCCCGTATACGGGACGCGCAACAGTTCCAAATAGGACACGACGTTTTGGTCGTACACCGCCAGGCCGTCAAATTCTTCGAGCAGGTTAAAGGCGATGTGGGGGCGCCATTCTTCGATGGCGGCCCTGATGACGCCGAGATCACTCTTGACTCCAAGCGGCTTGACCTCGTGCCCGAGTTTCGCCAGCGTCGTCACGACATCGTATTCCGTTTTCCACTCGGCACTCGACGGATCATGACCCTCAACGCAGTCGGGTGGCACCAAGTCTTGGTGCATGAGGACGAGAACGCGGAGTCGTCTCATACCGCCACCTTGTGGCGCCCGCTGCGCAAGAAGTTCATCGTGTGCACGGTCAGAAGAATCGTAAAGTCGAGTTTCGCCTGTTCCTCGTCGATGGGCAGACGCAACTGCAGTTCGCGGCATCGCTCGATCATGCCTTCAAGGACTTGATCGATTGTGTACTGATATTCGCCTGTCCAGCTCGCGACCTTGCGGCGGACCTCACGCCGAAATCGGTTCAAGAATGTGGCCGCGCTCATCCTGCCTGCGTGGATGGCGGCATCGGTAAACAGCCGCTTCAAATCCGGATCATACGATGACGATCTCGCGACACCATAATGCCCGCGCTTGCGTGCATAATGCTCGCGCAGAGTTCGTTTGAGCTTGGGCAAGGGATCCACCAACTCTGTGGTCGTCACCACCGGCGGCTTCCCGGCTAATTCCTTCATGAGGCTATCCATATATTGGAGCTTTCGCATGACGGGCCATCCCTTGTAACGGTCACCCCAATGCGAGTTGGGTGTCAGCCATACCGCAAACGTCTCGGCAAAATCTTCGTCGGGATGGCTTTGCGCATACCACACATCGAGATGCCGCACGAAACTGCGGCTGTAGGGCCGTGGAGTGTAATACTTGGGATAAGGGTCTGAAGAGCGTCCAAAGATGCGTTGCCTGCTGCGCAGCCGGCGGATCCTATAGGCATTCTCAATGGCGTGCCCCGCTTCGTGTCGGAGGATGCGCATGCACCACTCAGAGGTGCCGCCTTCGACCTCGAGCATCTGCGCCAGTTCGAGTTTCTCCAACCTGGGGTGAGCCAGATAAAAGGGAATGGCAATGCCCGGGATGCCGTCAGGGGTGAACCACTCGTTCGAAAGCCAAAAATGTGGACGAAAGCAGAGGTGTTTTGTCTCCAGTTCTGTCTGGAGCTGACGAATATGTCGGGACAAAAAAGGACTTTCAACCCTGACGTTGAGTCGTGACATGGGAAGATCCAGGAGCTTTTCATCTGACCAAGACACCCACGCGGGCTCGCGCTGGCTGCGTTCAGATGGTGTCCTATTGTTCGGATGTGCTGCCGCCATACGGTCTTAAAGGGATTATACACCTACTGAAAATATAGCAGGTGGTGCATTGTCCCGATAGCTCGAACACTTCGAAACGGCTGGGAACGACATTCGACATTGAATAGACGCCCGCGTAGAATGCGCTCAATGTCGCCGGCCACTCATCACCGTCCGATATTTCCTCGACTGGACGATGCCACCGAGCAGTTGCAAACTCGGCTGCTCCGCCAAGTCGGGCAAACGATCAGCGAGTATGGCTTGATCGAAGCCGGCGACAAGGTCATGGTATGTCTTTCGGGTGGAAAGGACAGTTATGGGTTGCTGGATCTTCTTCTCGTGCTCCGGCGCCGAGCCCCAGTCCGCTTTGATCTCATCGCCGTCAACTTAGACCAGAAGCAGCCGGGGTTCCCGGCGCACGTCTTGCCCGAGTTTCTCTCGTCGGCGGGCAT
>DASUXH010000297.1:0-7643 GCA_036378015.1 Nitrospira sp.
ACCTACCTTTTCGATGGTCGCAGGATTCAGCGCCTCCGCGATAAATACGCGCGGGTCGGAGGTCCAGGTGATGATGTCGATCTTTTCACCCCGCAGTTCACGCACGACTGCTTGGACGCGGGAGCCCTTGATGCCGACGCAAGCCCCGACCGGATCCACGGCCTTCTCGCGCGGCGTGACGGCAATTTTTGTGCGGTCACCGGGCTCGCGGACGACCGCCTTGATTTCCACGATCTTCTCCATGACCTCGGGAACTTCCAATTCGAACAATTTTGAAACGAACTGGGGATGGCTGCGGGTCAGAATGACCTGGACGTCCTTTGGTGTCCGGCGGACTTCCAATAACATCGCCTTCACCCGGTCACCACGACGGTACGTTTCGCGAGGGATCTGCTCCTGGATGGGAAGAATGGCTTCCGTCTTGCCCAAATCCACGAGGTAATTGCGGCGCTCCATGCCGAGAATTATGCCGTTCACGAGATCACCTTGCCGGGTCGAATACTCCTTCTGCACCGCTTCCCATTCGGCCTCCCTGACCTTTTGAAAGATCACTTGTTTGGCGGTCTGCGCCGCGATGCGGCCCAATTCATCCATTTCGATGAGCGAACCGATCTCGTCGCCTATTTCCGCTTCACTGTCGTAGGCGCGGGCTTCTTTCAGGGAAATTTCGGCTTTGGGATTGCTCACCGATTCGACAATGATCTTCTTCGAGACAACGGAAATTTCCCCGGTCTTGGAGTCGATCTCGACCTGGATGTTTTCGGCTTGTCCAAACCGCTTCTTGGCGGCGGTCTGCAACGCGGCCTCAATGGCGCCGATGACCTTGGTCTTGTCGATGCCTTTCTGCCGGCCGATTTCGTCGATGACGGAAATCAATTCTCGGTTCATAATTGGCTCTCCACTCCGCCTCCGATGCTCACCAGGTCACCACCCTCTTGGCCTCGGCAATATCTTTGTGGTCAACGGTCACGGTCCGCGAATGAGGAGGTTCGCTCACCTCCAACGTCACCGCATCCTCCGTCACGTCGGCCAATGTTCCCACCAAGCGCCATTGACCGGCAAGAGGCTCCCTGAGCTTGAGCGTCACGCGCCTCCCGACTGCCCGGCGATAGTCTTGAATCCGTTTGAAGGGACGATCGAGACCCGGAGAGGAAACTTCCAGCGTGTACGCATGAGGAAAAGGATCGGCCACATCGAGCGCAGGACCAAGCGCCTTGTGCGCGCGCTCGCAATCGTCCAGCGTAACGCCCTCCGGTTTATCGATGAAGACCCGAATGACAGAGCGGGGGCCTTGCCCCACGCAGATGACATCCGCCAGTTCCAGGCCCAACGTCCATAAGATGGGGGACACTGCGTCGCTGATGCGGTCGACGACTGATCGGGACTCCCTCACCAACACCCCTAGCCCCGCTTCTCTGGGTATCGCTCTACCCAAAACAAAAAAGTGGGCCTGAGCCCACTTTCCGGAGGCGGCACCTTAACATGTCATCAAGGTCAAAGCAAGAGCGGCTAACCGATCGCTTCAAGAAACCGCTTGGCGAGGCTGCGAGTCACCGGACCCGGCTCGCCGCCCCCAATGGATCTCCCGTCAATCCGGACGACCGGCAAGACTTCAACCGTCGTTCCCGTCAGGAACACCTCAGAGGCTGCATAGAGCTGTGCCTGTGAAGGGTACCTTTCCTGAACGTCCAAACCTTGTCGCTTCGCCAGCGCGAGGACGACCTCCCGGGTCACGCCTGAAAGAATGCGCGGCCCTTCCGGAGCTGTGACTAACGCACCGTTATCGACGATGACCACATTGCTGACCGATCCTTCCGTCACCTGCCCGTCCCTGACCATGATGGCCTCAAAAACGCCGGACAGTTTTGCCTGTTGACGCGCAAGGACGTTCGCCAACAAGTTGATGCTTTTGATGTCACAACGTCCCCATCGAATATCATTCACCGTGACGGCCTCAACGCCGGCGGTCTGTACGTCGGAGGCCAGCGGATGCAACTCTCGAACGGTCATGACAACGGTCGGCTCCAGATTCGAAACATAGGCATGGTCTCGCGGTGCCGCACCCCGCGTGATTTGGATGTAAATTTTGGCCTCGGGAAATGCGGCCAGGCGGAGTCCCTCGGAAATGTAGTCTTGCCACTGTTCAAAAGCATACGGTTGGCGCAAACCCAGGGCTTCGGCGCTGCGGTTGAGGCGCGCGAGGTGCGCTTGCAACTCGAAAGGTCGGCCTCGATATGTGCGGATGACTTCGTACACGCCATCGCCGAATTGAAAGCCGCGATCTTCGATCGATACCAACGCTTGAGCCAACGGCAGAAAGCGTCCGTTGATAAACGCCGCCTCGGACACGATCAGGGTTTCCTCTCTGCGGAAACGGTGAGATGAAATAATCGCCGGTCTTCGGCGGTGAACTTCCACCCCATACGTTTTTCAAAGACGATGTCGAAGGTCCCCGGCTTGAGCGCCTTGAACTCGAACGTCCGTTGTCCGTTGTCCACCGCATTGTTGCCCGCAATGCGTAGATAGTCGTCGCTCAGCAAGGCCAGCGCGGAGGGATCATAATTGGGGATCCATTGTTCGCCTCTTGTGCGATCCTCCCACAGACGGATTTCGATCGATTGATCGAGCACGGCGTGAATGACCTTGTCCTGGTCGTGCAATTCTTCCTTGATATCAGGCATGGTCAATGTCCGATCCGACCAATCAACTCTTTCGCCGCGGGCCCACGTAAATGTCTCCGCCCTCGACGCGCACGTCATAGCTTCCGACGCAATACCCGCCGCCGTCGGTGCCTCGGCCGTTCCGTAGATCGAATGCCAGGTCGTGCCATGGACAGGAAACGATGAAGCCTTTGACGCGCCCTTCATTCAGCGGGCCGCCTTCGTGAGGACACAGGTTATGGATGGCATAGAGTTTCCCGTCGACATTGAACAAGGCGATCGTGCGATTGTTCATGGTCACGACCTTCGATTGCCCCGGCGGCACATCGTCGACCTTGGCGACGGCTTGAAATCCTTCAATGGCCACAGTTTCCCTCGGTGCGTAAATTGATGCTCCGGCGCTACAGACGAAGCGTGTATTTCAACTCGCCGCCAATCTCGACGCCAGCGTGCTTTGCAAAACCCGCCGGAGTCTGGACCAAATATCGCACGGTGGAAGAGGTCGAGCCGTGCCACGGACAGGTTTCCTGTCTGCAGGGAGGAACATTTTCGGCGATCGACACAACATGTCGGCTTTCGTCCACCCAGATCATGTCGACCGGAAATCGGTATTCCTTGGTCGTCACACGATGGTGCCCGGTCGATTCGAAGATATAGATCATTCCGCCGTTCGGAGGCAACGTATCCAAAAAGGCCAACCCGAAGAGGAGCTTCTCGGGTGTATCGGCCACTTCAGCCTCGATTTCAATGCCGTTGGGAAACGCAATGATGATGGTTTTCGGATCGTCCCGCTGGACTAAGAACAGGGACACGCTCATCAGCAAGACGGCCAGCAAGACCATCATGATGATGCGCTTTTTCTTCTGGTCGGATGAGGGAGAGTGCGCGGCCATGCTGGACTCTGCGGGAAGAGACAATCTGGGCCCAAAGGCCCATGATAACAGAGAAACTAGGCCTTCTTCTCCGACGCCGTTCTGTTGACTTGGAAAAGAGCGGCAGAATAGAATGACGCCTTATTGCGCCCCGCACTATGTCGTGGCGTTGCAATCTTGTCAACCCAGTTTTAGCTCTCGAAGTGAGAAGGAGGCAAGGGTCATGGCACTGCTGATTACCGACGAATGCATTTCCTGTGGAGCCTGCCTACCCGAATGTCCGAACGAAGCGATTTTTGAAACTCGCAGCGATGCGGAGACCAAGGGTAATCATGTAGGCGACGGCCAGGGAGTGGGCGATAGCATTTATGTCATCACTCATGACCGCTGCACGGAATGCGTCGGACATTTTGATGAACCACAATGCGCTGCGGTATGCCCAGTGGACAACTGTTGCATCTCCGATCCGGCCTACCCTGAAACGACCGACGTCCTTCTTGACAAGGCCAAGAAACTGAATCCGGACAAATCCATCGATGCCGCGAAAGTCTGGAGCGGTGTCCGCAACTGAATTGGATCAATTTTTGTGATCTGACGTGAGCCCTGCTTCGACCACGAGGCAGGGCTCGTGTGTTTCGCCCCCCGTCCATGACGAATTCCATCCCGTGGTAGCTTTCTCACCATCGACGCAGTAGAATCACAAAATATCTCCAAAGCCTTGCGGCTTCCGTTCATCCTCAGAGGAGCCGACGTACCTCTCACACGCGCGAGGTGATGCCATGCGCTATCGATGGATTCTACTCGGAGTCCTCCTCTGGGCGGGTCCTCTCTCCACCACGACACTAGCGAGTACCGGAGACATCGGAACGATCGTCGAAAAATTCGTCGTTCGACAGTTCCCCGATGCCGCCAGCCACTATTGGGTCATCAACGAGACTCAGTGGGACGGCGATGAGATGATCGTGGACGTACAGACAGTCGTCACGGAGCGACGCGACATGGAGCCCACGTTGAGCCGGTTTCTCTTGTTGATCGTCTCGGGCGAGCTCAAGGGTAGTCAAAACGTTCCGCTCGAACCTGAAGCAGACTGCCGAAGCGAAGAGGCTTAGAAAAAATGACAGCGCCCCCGCCGCTTCACGACGGAGGCGCTGGAGAAGTCTTACCGTGTCTTTCCTTCTCGACTACTTGAGCATGACGAGCTTGCCACCGACGTGATTCGGATGGAGGTGGCAGCGATAGGCCAGCGTGCTTCCCATCGTGGCATAGAACAGGTCGCTGGTGGGGATACCGATGTACTTCGTCTCACCCGGCTTGAGGACTAGCTTTGCATTCACTACGGTGGGCGCGGCTTGTGTTGTGGTATCGGTCAACAGAAATCCGTGCTCGGTCGCACTGGTGTTCGTCACCTTGATCAAAACCGGACGTCCCGGCCGCACTTTGAAGTCGATCACGCTCGTCGGAGGATACCAGGCCTTCACACTACCGATCTCGACGGCATAGAGTTCTACGTCCACGTCCAATTCCTTGAACGACTGACCCACGACAGATCCGGTCTCCAAGTCACCGACTTCGACTCCGCCGGCCTGGTGCGCCAGCGCCGCTGATGCGCCTGAAATGACCATTATGAGGCCGAAGAAGACCCATAACATCGTCTTGCCCATGACCTACCTCCTTAAAAAGAAGAAGAGATGTGATTAGGTTGGTAAATAACTACCGCCACAATCAGGTAGCCTTGACAGTTCCGACAACCGCCGATCCGATTCGCGTTGCGTACGCTCACTTTCATGTTCACTTTGGGAGGCAACCTTATAGCATAGGGGGGAAAAGGGAAGCAAGATTCGCCATATATGAGTGCTCCGCTGGCGGACCCCACTGGTATCAACAGGAAACCTACCGTGTTTTCAATGTCTTGCTAATGCGTCGGCTGGGGTCGATCGTGTCTCGTCTCCCATCAAGAGATCGTATGGCGCATAATCATCGGTCAGTACAGGGCCCTGACGCCAGGGCTGTGGTCGGCGAGTCGCAAGCAATGCGATTGCCTCAGGAGGCAGCCGCTGTTTGTCGATCAAAGCGACGATTTTTTCTCCAAAGTCTTGCGTCTCAGGTTGCTCGATCGGCCTGCCGGCGAAAAAAAGCAGATTTTCCGCCTTGGAACTCGAGGGCCACGGTCCCTTGACCGCATAGGTCTCGATCACTGGGAAGGATTGCTTCATCGTCTCGACCACTGCCTCCGCTCGCCTGAGATCCCCGCCGGTTCCCGAGGATGCCAGGTTGACGACCAATACGCCAGGCGGTGTGAGATGCCGTCGCAGCTCGGAAAAAAATTCCTCCGTCGTCAGATGAAAGGGCACGAGATGACGCGCGAACGCATCGGCCCAGATGAGATCGTATGTCGCATCGGTATGGTTCAAGAAGGTTCTCGCATCGCGGACGTGCACGTGATGTTGGAAAGGAGCACGGTAGGAAAAATACTCCTCCGCCATCCTGACGACCACCGGATCGAATTCCACCACATCAACCTCAAGCTCCGGCCAGTAGCGGGCCAGCCACTTGGCAAAGGATCCGCCTCCATGGCCAAGGATCAGCGCGCGCTTTGGGTTCGGGACCAGAGCGAGCGAAGACACCATGAGCTGGCTGTAGGGAAGAAACAGCGTGTCTGGCTCGGCTTTCCACATGACCGCATGAAAGGTTCGATCCAGCACAAGATAGCGGAAGAGATCATCGTCACGAATCCTGACCTGCTGGTACGGGCTGTCTTCTTGATAGACCGGGGCCTTAAGCATCTGAACAGGAAACCAGGCGCCCGTCCCCGCTGCTCCGACAAGCAACGCGCAGACGATCGAGGTAAGCGGTTTTGCCCCCGCGCCTTTCAGAAGCCACCAGAATCCCAACGCCGCTTGGATGACCCCGAGCCAGGCCACCAAGGCATGGCTGCCGATCCATGAGAGGAAGAAAAACGCCGTTCCCCACGTTCCCGCCAAGCTCCCTACGGTGGAGAGCGCGATCATGCGGCCTGTGTGCCGGCCCAGATGGTCCAGATCGGAAACCGCAAGCCGCAGCATAGCCGGGAGCACGCCGCTCAATCCGAACGCCGGTGGTCCGAGCAAGACGGCCGCGGCGAGGCATGGTCCCCACCGCGGATCGTCGAGAGCGCCGGCGACCTTGAAGAGAACGGCTTGACCGATCCATGCAATCAGAAACGTCCAGCCTCCGGAAAGCAGAAGAAGTCCGGCGAGCACCTGCCCGCCGGGACGACGGTCGGAGATCCAGCCGCCGAACGCGTACCCACTGCTCATCGCGGCGAGAATCACACCGATCAGCGCTCCCCACACGAAGAGGGAATTGCCGAATACCGGAGCCAGTAGCCGGCTGCCAAGAATTTCAAGCGCCATGATTACGGCACCGGTGATGAACGCCGTGAGAAACAGAAACCAGGGAGGATGGTGCGTCGGCGAGTGAGGCGTCATGCGGGAGAAACGGCGGTCACCATTGACGAAAATAGATGGAAGGCCACGCCATATCTAGCGAAGGGGGCCCATAGTACCCACGGGATCGCGAAGCTGTCAATGTAAGCGCCAGCTCATGACACCGGTGCAGGCATATGGGATCTTCATTGCCCAACCCGCTGCCTCATGGGTATACTGCACCATAAAACAGGCCTTGAAAACAGGAGGTTGCTCACTCATGCAGATCAGCGTCATTGGGACCGGCTATGTCGGACTGGTCACCGGGGCTTGCTTCGCGGAATTCGGGGTGAGCGTCGTCTGTATGGACAACGATCACAAGCGCATCGCCCGTCTGGAAAAAGGGGATGTGCCGTTCTATGAGCCGGGAATCAACGAGCTGGTCGCCAAGGGCATCAGCCAGGGACGGCTTAGCTTTACGGCTGACCTCACGAGAGCCGTCGATCACGGAGAAGTCGTGTTCATCGCGGTTGGGACGCCGCCTCGAAAAGACGGCTCGGCGGACCTCTCTTTTGTCCAAGAGGTGGGACGGGGAATTGCCGGAAAGATGGCGTCGTACAAGGTGATCGTGACCAAATCCACAGTGCCGGTCGGCACGGGCGCGCTGTTGCAGCAAGTGATTGCCGACGGCCAGTCTAAGAAGATCG
>DASUXH010000298.1:0-3255 GCA_036378015.1 Nitrospira sp.
GGCGTATTCGCGCCGACCCCCACATGAGCACACAGCGCCCCGGCCAAGCGTTCCGGTACGATGAGGGCCACCGTTTTAGTGAGCGACCTCCGTGGATTGGCCGCCGCTTGGTCTTGAAACCACTCTTTTGCCGATTCCGCCGTCCACTCGCGAACCAGCCTCGCATAGATCTCGGCCGGGTCTCCCTGCTCTCGCGCCCACGTCCAACCGCGGCTGGCATCCATCACGACCGGCCCACTTACACCGAAATGGGTCCACAGCAGGCTTCCGGTGCGGACGTCAATCTGTTCGCGGCCCACGACCGTTGTGAGAGTCACGTCGAGCGACAGCCCTGAGAGGTTTTGGTGGAACATCGTGTCGTCAAGGACTAAGGGTACTAGCGCGGGAACGGTCGAGGTCAGCGAGTGGCCGAGTGAGCGGGCGAGCGCGTATCCAGAGCCATCGCTCCCGGATTTTGGAAGCGACCGGCCGCCGGTCGCAAGGATGACGGCTTTCGTCGCAATAGTTCCGTGGCTATGCTCGATCACAAAGGCATCCTCGGCTCGCTGGATGTCGCGGACAGGCCGGCCGGACTGGATTTCCACCTCCAACGCCTGACAGCGGTCGAGCAACGCACTGAGCACCGTCCGGGCCTTATCGGTCGTAGGAAACAGTTTGCCGGTCGCTTCCCGCTTCAGTTCGACACCCATGCCCGCAAACCACTCGATGGTCTGTTGGACGGTCCAGGCGGCAAGCACATTCTTGATGATTCGGCGGTTGCCGAAGAAATCGCCGGCCGTGACCGTGTCGTGCGTGACGTTGCACCGGCCGCCGCCCGACACGAGGATCTTCGCTCCCAGCGACTTGGCGCCGTCGAGGAGCACGACCCGTCGGTCGGCGTTCCGTTCGCCCGCGGCGATCGCAGCGGCAAGACCGGCTGCTCCCCCTCCGACGATGACGAGATCCGCCCAGTCCATCGGCGCACTATACACGAGTCTCACGACGTCGGATCTGTCGCGAACGACTCATCGCCGGACGGGACCAGGAGATCTATTCGCTATTGCTGATGAGGAAGAGCGCCATTCATCGACCGAACCAAAAGACGAAGCAGTTCTTCCACTTCACCCTGGCCATGGAGGTAGAAACCGGCGTTGGAGCCGTCCAATTTGCCGACACGCACGCCCATCTTGACCACGCCGCCGAGCGAAAACACGGTCTCGTCGGTCTCCTCGTCGCCAATATAAAACAATCCGGTTCGACCGAGATGGTTCATGAGCGCCAACGTTGCCGGACCTTTTCCTCCGTGCCCGGGTGGCAGGACGTTGATGGAATACTTGCCCTCCATCAATTCAGGTGTGGGATTCAGTCGCCGAAGGGCGGCGAGCGCGGTCATGCCGGCCTCCATCGGATTATCGGCTCCGCGCAAATGCATGGTCAGCGAATATCGCTTGTCCTCGATTTCGGCACCGGGCGGGGTCATGTGCGGACTGCTTTCGAGCTGATGCTTCCACTTGACGCAGGTCTGTTCGGCTTCGACCAACATCTGGCGGGAGGTCAATGGACTTTCAATGCCATGGTTGCCGATGACGTGAGGAACGCCGCCGTTGATTCTCATCGCGACGTCTGCGAGCGCCCGACCGGAGACAATGGCGCAGGGCGCCTGCTTGGACAGCTCATCCAACAACCGTAAGGTGACGGCGGAGACCGCGACGGCGCGGCGATCGCTTGAAATCGGGGCGAGGGTGCCGTCGAAATCGAACGCGTACAGGAGTTGTTGTGAAGCGGCGTGGCCCAAGGCGCGAAGGCCGTCATCCGAGAGGGCATGAATCACGCCTGCCCTCCCGTCGTGGTTCTGGCGTTTCGCGAGCTCGTTTGTCGCTGCATGCGCGCGCGTTGCCGCATGCGCGCGGCATCCATGAGCATCCGCCCCGCCCACCGGTACACGTTGAACTCTTGAACGATTCCCCTCATGCTCCGCATGCGGGCGCGCTGTTCGGTCGGAGGCATCGTCAACGCGAGATGCATCGCCGCCGCGCATTGATCGATGTTGTAAGGATTGACGACGAGCGCGTCCGGCAGTTCGTTGGCCGCACCGGTGAACTGGCTGAGAATGAGGACGCCCTGTTCATCGTCCCGTGCCGCCACAAATTCCTTGGCGACCAGGTTCATCCCGTCATGAAGACTGCTGACGACGCACAAGTCGGCGCCCCGGTAATGCATCATGACGTCCCGAACGTTATGGTGTTGGACCAGGAGATGAAGAGGCCGATACCCTTCTCTGCCGAACCGCGCATTGATGCGCTCGGCCAGCGCCAAGACTTGTTGCCTGAATTGCGCATATTCCTCGATCTTCGAGCGGCTGGGAGCGGCGATTTGAACAAACGTCACCTTTCCGATCCATTGAGGCTCCAGCTCCAACAGCCGCTCGACGGCCAGAAACCGTTCAAGAATGCCTTTGGTGTAATCGAGGCGTTCGATGCCCAACGCCACCCGGTGATCGGGAGGCAGGGCATAGATTTCCCGTATGCGCCTCCGGCATTCGGCGACCGAGGGCTGCTGATGCAGCCCGCGGCTCGGCCACTCAATCGAGATCGGATAGGGATTGACGGCCGTCAGCTTGCCTCCGTAGGAAATCGTCGAGCTGTCCCAGTCGATCCTCGTCTCGAGCGACCGATCCACCGTATTGATGAAGTTGCTGCAGTGGAATCGGGTGTGAAACCCCAGAATACTGCTGCCCAGAAGGCCTTCCAAAATTTCGATATACCACGGGCAGATCGCATAGCGTTCGGGGTTCGGCCACGGGATGTGCCAGAACGTGATGATCGTGGCATTCGGCAGGTGATCGCGCACCATTTTGGGCACCAGCGCGAGGTGAAAATCCTGGATCAGGACGACGGGATTATCGGTCTTGGCCTCCTCGACGACCGTCATGGCGAACCGTTCGTTGATCGCTCTGTACTGCTGCCAATCTGCGGATCGAAACACGGGGCGCACGTGGGCCAGATGGCACAAAGGCCAGATGCCTTCGTTCGAGAATCCATAGTAGTAGCCGGCCTCTTCCTCCGGCGTGATCCAGACTCTGCGGATATCGAATGACGGCGCATCAGGCGGCACGCGAACATGGTCGCGCACGTCGACGACGTCCCGGTCGGCGCTCCCGTTGCCATGCGCGATCCACACGCCGGAGCATGCCCGCATGATCGGCTCCAAGGCCGTGACGACTCCGCTGGCGGGAACCTGGACTTCAATCGCTTCATCCTTCCGATTGTGAATGTA
>DASUXH010000299.1:0-7126 GCA_036378015.1 Nitrospira sp.
GAGCGCATTACCGTCCAATTCGACGATCAGCGCGATCTTAATGCGGAGGTGACCGGGTGCACCGACCAAGTCGTGTCCGTTGCACTGGATACGGCGGTTCCCCACATGCGTCAGGAGATCACACTCCCGTTGAGCGCTGTCGAAGTTTCCCAGGATTTTTCCCACTATACACGTGATCCCGACCGCCCGCTCCAGCGGCAACGGTTGATGCTGATCGCCCGAGGCAAACGCCCGGAGGTCGTGTATTGAGACTTAACGGCGGGATCCCGGATAGACAGCGTTGATTCCGACGCCTGCACTGATGCAGGACTTCATGAAGGCTGCTCCACAACGACCGTGCAGATGGGGTAGTCCATTGAGGAAGTCGGCCAGTTCGTCTCCTGTACGGCGCCGACCGTCGTGATCGACCAGGAGATGATCGGGGATTACATTGCCCTCCACCTTTGCGACCCCCTCAAGATGTTCCAGGGACTCGATGATCGCGGACTGCGACCGTTGGCAGTCCGGTCCGGTCAGCGAGAGGGCAGCGCGTTCGAGCGCGGACGCCTCACCGCGCCAGGGGAACACGCAGACCAAGACTGCGCACACCACGAACCCCAGGCGCCGCATAGCTAAAGCCTGAATCGAATCCAAGTGGTTAATGGGCCGGCACCGGCGTAATTTCAGTCTGGGGAACGGCGACCTTCCACGGCACCATCGGCATGAGCGGCGCCGGCTTCGCGTCCGGTGACGCCACAAGCACGGCAATAGCCCCTCGCAGCGCGGCGGTCAAGGAATGAGTCACCAACGGATAGGCGCCGGCTGATTCGACGACGACGTCGAATGTCGCCGCGCTTCCCGGGCCGACCACGTAGGTTTGGACGCCCGTGAGCTTGTTGGCCGGATTGCCGCTTTCATAGACGTTGTCCCAAATCTCGCCGATGGGATGGAAGGCCGAGAACTCGTTCGGGCCTGCATTGACGAAATAGATCCGCACACGCTCATTGGGTTTCGCGTCTAATTTCCCGCCGCCCGTCACGAACGGATGGTACTTGAAGATCCCTCCGTTAAACATGACGCCGTCAAACTTCCGATCGAACATCGCTTGAACGTCGTCCGGATTCTTGAAATGCTCGGACTGCACCAAGACATATTCACGATCGGCCTTCGGCCAAGCTTTGGCGTTCTTCGGGTCGACGATGATGGCCCCGAACATCCCGCGCGCGATGTGTTGGATCATCGGCGGAGCGCCGCAGTGATAGAAGAAAATTCCGGGCTTCTTCGCGACAAACGTGTACTCAATGGTCTCGCCTGCATTGATGGCCCGATAGTTCTTCAGGAAATCGATTTCAGCGGCGTGAAAATCCATCGCGTGCGGATACTTGTTGGTGGCAGGATTGCTCAAGGTAAACTTGACCGTGTCTCCCTCGGTTACCCGCACCACCGGTCCCGGCATCTGGCCGTTGAATGTCCAGGCGGCGTATTTTTCTCCGCTACCGTCAATAGTCACGTCCGTTTCAACGGCCGTCATCGAGACTTCGTGCGTCTTGGCAAAGGCCGGTGCTAGGATGATGACGGGGCCTGTGAATGCGATCGTGGCGAGACCTGCGCAGACAAAGATTCGTCGAAAGAAGCGGATCGTGAACATGAATGCTCTCCTCTGTGAGAATGATAGCGATTACGATGGCTTTGAGATGGTCAGCCACACGTCGCATTGGCATATGTATCGACCGGAGGAAGGATACTCGCAGGCGGTAGGATAAAACATGACCAATATCATGTTTTTGAAGGAAACTCGAAGAAAGAGGAAACTCGAAGAAAGAGGCTGGGAAATCACCTAGCCTTGTGCCACTAGACCGAGAGGAAGGCTTTGAGCTTTTCAAGGTTCAAAATGACGAGACGGTTGGCGGTGCCCGAAACCAGGCGTTCGCGTTTGAACCGGCTCATGATACGGATCACGGTTTCCGTCGTGGCTCCGATCATATTCGCCATGTCCTGTCTGGTGAGCCGCATGGAAAGTCTAATGCCCTGGGCGTCTTTGATGCCATTTCTCGCGGCGAGATCGGCCAAGAGCGCCGCCAACCGCTGATCGGCACGGTCCAGCGCAAGAATTTTGGTTTTTTCCTGGGCTTCGTTGAGCCGATTGCCCAGATATTTGATGACTTCCATGGCCGCATCCGGACTGCGTCTTAACATGTCGAAATAGGTCTTGCGGTGCATCCGGAGAATGCTGACGTTGCCCATTGGCTGTGCCGTGCCTGGATGGCAGCCGCCGTCGAAGGCGGCTGCGTCGCAGCAGAAGAGGTCGCCGGGCATGAGCATTTTGAGCGTGCATTCCTTGCCATCCGGAGTCGATTTCACGCATTTGACCGTTCCTTCCTTGACAATGTGGAAGTACTCGGTCGGATCGCCTTCACGAAAGATGAAGTCGTCTTTTCCATACCGGGTCTCTGAGAGTTCCCCGAGGATGCGTTGACGATCCTGTGCGCCCAGGATGTTGAGTAGGGGGACGTTGTCAAGCAGGCTGTCGGTAAGAATGCCGGTCCCTTTACTTGACGATATGTTTGGCCGCTTCGACAATGGAGCGCGCTCCGATGCCATAGTGGTCGACGAGCTCGTCCGGCTTCCCGCTGTGCGGAATGACGCGCACCGCGAGTTTATGGACTTTGACGCCTTCGGAACCCACGGCGTCGAGCACGGCATCGCCCACCCCGCCGTGTGCATAATGATCTTCAACCGTCAGGAGTTGTCCGTGCGTTGCCGATGCGCTTTCCAGCAGAGTGGTGCGATCGATGGGCACGATGCTATAGAGATCGATGATCCGCACCGAGATGCCGGCCGCCTTGAGTTGATCGTACGCTTTAAGCGCTTCAAAAAGTGTGATGCCGGCGGCGACGATGGTGAGCGCGTCGTTGGCGCTCTGGCGCAGGACTTTCGAACCTCCGATTGAGAACCGTTCATCCGGTCCATAAAGAACCGGCGACTTCGGTCGCCCGGCGCGGATGTAGACCATCCCTTTGTGATTTGCGGCCGCCTCGACCAGACGGTATGTACAGGTTCCGTCCGAGGGGTAAAGAACGGTGATTCCTGGTTGCGCGGCCATCATCGCGATGTCTTCGAGTCCCATTTGAGAGGGGCCGTCTTCACCGATGCTGACCCCGACGTGCGTGCCGACGAGTTTGATGTTGGCCTGGCTGATGGCGGCCATGCGGATGAAATCATAGGCTCGGGTAAAGAATGCGGCGAATGTCGCCGCGAAAGGTATCTTTCCACTTGCTGATAAGCCGCCGGCTGCGCCGACCATATTCTGCTCGGCAATAAAATTCTCAAAAAAACGGTTGGGAAATTTCTTTCCGAACTTTTCCGTATAGGTCGAATTCTTGACGTCCCCGTCCAGGGCGACCACCAGGGGATTGACCGCGCCGAGCGCTTCGAGGGCGACGCCGAACGCTTCGCGCGTCGCCACCGAGTCGCCTACCTTATAGGTGGGAGCCGGCAGCGGTTTGATCGCCGGCGCTGCCGCCTGCGGGGCGGAGGGACGCCGGATGACCGGGGGCGTGCCGTTTGGTTGGAGTTGCTTCGTCAATTCGTCGATCGCGCGCTGCTCCTCAGGACCCTTTGGAATCGGTTTCCCGTGCCAGTTTGGATGATCTTCGATGAATGAAATGCCTTTGCCTTTAAAGGTCTTGGCGAGAAGCACCGTCGGCTTGCCCTTCGTCTTGGCCGCCTCGTCAAATGCGCCGAGGATCGCAGGAAGATCATGGCCATCAATCACCAACGCATGCCAGCCAAACGCAGTCCACCGCGTGCGATAGGCTTCCATGTCGTGCTGCAACATCGTGGGATCGCTTTGGCCTAGCCGATTGACGTCGATGATGGCGCAGAGATTGTCCAGCCGGTACTGCCGCGCGAGTTCCGCCGCTTCCCAATTCGAGCCCTCGACCGATTCGCCGTCGCCCATGAGCACGTACGTGCGATGATCGAGCTGGTCGACGTACTTGGCGCTCAATGAAATGCCGACGCCGACCGGTAAACCCTGTCCCAGTGAACCGGTCGCCATGTCAACAAAGGGGAGACGGGGCGTAGGATGCCCTTCCAAATCTGAATGCAGTGTCCGCAATTTCAACAACTCTTCTTTGGGGAATAGCCCGGCCTCGGCCCAGGCCGCATAGAGCAGTGGAGCGGCATGTCCCTTCGAGAGCACAAAATGGTCATGGTTGGGAGCTTTCGGATTCTTCGGATCGTAGCGCATGACTGAAAAGAACAGCGCGGCCACGATGTCCGCTGCGGAGCAACAGCTTGAAGGATGCCCACTACCGGCCGCGCTCGTGGACAGTACGCTCTCGATGCGCAGATGTGTGGCGGCGTTCTGAATGGCAGCAAGTTGTTCGTGTGATGATATGGATCCAGGCATGGCTCTCCTTGTGTGCGACGAACATCGCTACCAAGCGGCCATCCTTTGGGTGGCCGGCGCTTGAAGCGGGTAGATGCCGAAGCTAGCAAACCGAGGGCAAGAGAGTCAATGAAGCGAGAAAACAGCCGGAGGCGCCACAGGCGGTTCGCCTAGGGCTGGTTAGCACAAGGATCATGCTTGGCGGGAGCCAGACGCAAAGTCTGCAAGAGTGTAGTGGTCCAGGATGCCTGCGATTGCGTCCCTGACGGTTCCCATGACGTGTTGGACCGGACATTGAGGATCGTCGGCATAGGGACACTCGCGACATTTTTGATAGGCTGTTTTGCTGACGCACCCGATCGGCGCCAGCGGCCCGTCCAGGATCCGGATCACTTGGCCGAGCGTGATCTCGTTCGGCGATTTGATCAACGAGTACCCACCCTTCATTCCGCGGCGGCTGGCAAGCAGGCCTGCGCGTTTCAACGCCAGTAGAATCTGCTCCAGAAACTCCACCGGGATGTGCTGGCGGGCCGCAATTTCATGGCGCTGTAACGTCGTCGTGCCATGTGCCGTCGTGAGCTCCAACAGGGCGCGGAGCGCATACTCACTTTTCTTGGATAGCTTCATGAAGGCACCATTGCCGACTGAGTTAATCAAGAACAAAGACAATAGATGAGGCTCAAGGATCCCGTCAAGCGCATTTGATTCCAATACTTGCAACTCCTTGATCTGCGGGGTTTTGTTGACAGTCTTGAGCGGTTCCTGTTAGCTTCTGACTCCATTTTTAAGTCGAACTGCCCGAACGACGGCTGGACTGTTCGTGACCTTCCAGGAACTCATTCTCACTCTCCATCGGTTCTGGGCCGACCAAGGTTGCGTCATCCACCAACCCTATGATGTCGAAATGGGCGCCGGCACCTTTCATCCGGCGACATTTCTTCGGTCACTCGGGCCGGAACCCTGGCGCGCCGCCTATCCACAGCCCTGCCGCCGACCGACTGACGGCCGGTACGGCGAAAATCCAAACCGTCTGCAACATTACTATCAATATCAAGTGGTGCTGAAGCCCGCTCCCGACGATATTCAGGAGCTGTATCTCGAAAGCCTTGCGCGCTTGGGCATCAATCCGCAGCACCATGACATCAGATTTGTCCAAGACGATTGGGAATCGCCCACGCTGGGAGCCTGGGGATTGGGTTGGGAAGTCCGTTTGGATGGAATGGAGATCACTCAATTCACCTATTTTCAGGAAATCGGCGGCATCGAGCTCAGCCCGATCACCGGAGAAATCACGTACGGCACGGAGCGCATTGCGATGTATCTGCAGCAGGTGAACAATGTGTTTGACCTTGCATGGACGGACAAGGTGACGTACGGCGACATCCATCACGAAAGCGAAGTGCAATTCTCCCGCTACAACTTCGAGCAGGCCGATGTGGCAATGCTGATGAATGCCTTCCAATCATACGAAGCGGAGTGCAAGCGCCTATTGGCCCGCACGGATCAACGCTTGACCCTTCCGGCCTACGACTACTGCATTAAGTCGTCGCATGCATTCAATCTCCTCGACGCACGGGGAGCCATCAGCGTAGCGGAGCGTACCGGGTACATTGCCCGCGTGCGCGCGTTGGCCAGACAATGCGCCGAGCGGTACATCGAGGAGCGCGCCGAAATGGGCCATCCGCTGATCGAACGGGAGGGGAGTCCCGCGCGACCCCGCGCCCGCGGTGTCGATAAGAGAGTTTGCCGATCATGAAGCGCAGCGGCAGTACAGCGAGCCGATCGAAGGACCGGGCCCTACGCTCGGAATTGCTGCTGGAAATTGGTGTCGAGGAACTCCCCTATCAATTCATTGCTCCGGCGCTCGCCTCGTTGGGTGGCGCTGCGGCCCGCGTTTTTGAAGAAGCGAGACTCTCCACAGGGACGATGGCCACGTATGGCACCCCTCGGAGGCTCGTCCTGGTCGCGGACGACCTGTCTCTCCATCAGACCGCAGTGAAAAAAGAGGTCATGGGTCCCTCCAAGTCCGTGGGTTTCGATCAACAAGGACAAGCGACCAAAGCCGCGATCGGATTTGCCGCTGGTCAAGGGCTTCCCGTGGAGCGTCTTGAAGTGCGAGCCACTCCGAAAGGGGAGTATCTCTTTGCCGTCAAGGAGGACGAGGGTAAACCGACGAAAGACGTCCTGTTGGATATCCTCCCCCGACTCATCGGGCAGCTTTCCTTCCCCAAGACCATGAAATGGAATGAGGCGGGAGTTCGATTTGCGCGCCCGGTGCGCTGGCTCCTCGCGGTGTTTAACGGAGCTGTTGTTGCGATTGAAGCGGCGGGCGTCAAAGCCGCGGATCGGAGCTATGGGCACCGTGTCATGGGGAAAGGGAAACCGGTGGTCGCCAGGAATTTTGAGTCCTATCGCCAGGGGCTTGAACGGGCCGGCGTCATGGTGGATCCGGCGCAGCGGCGGCAGGTCATCGAGGATCAACTGCATCGACTCTGTGCCAAGAGTAGTGTCAAGCTCAATGACGACGAATCATTGCTCGACCAAGCCGTGTTTACCACCGAATGGCCCTTTGCTGTGTTCGGAAATTTTAAGGCGGAATATCTTACGGTTCCCCCAGAGATTTTGATGACTTCGATGAAAGAGCACCAGGGGTTCTTCTCCGTACGGGCCGGAAAGACCGGTCAGTTGGCGCCTCATTTCGTGGCTGTGGCAAACACTCAACTTACCGATATGTCTCTGATTCAAGCGGGCAAC
>DASUXH010000300.1:0-3830 GCA_036378015.1 Nitrospira sp.
ACGATTGAACGGTTATGAGTGGTCCACAAGGCGAGCGCGAGATAGCCGATGAGTTGAGGAGCGAATTGCACGAGCGGCTGGCTCTGTAGCCAATCAGGCAGCGCGTAGTAATCCAGGGTCGCAGCAACTGGAAGCAATGACAGCGCTGCTCCTCGTTCTTCTACCTGAACCGGAATGGGATGAGGGTTCGCCTCAGGCTCAGGCTCCGGCTCCGGCATCGGATCAGTGAAGCTCTAGGCTGTATCGATCGAGCGTCGTGGCCTTGTGCCGCTCTAAATTCGAGAGCGACTTGTTGTAATCAACGATGGCACGCAGCTCGTTCCCCTGTGCAGTCGCCAGATCGCGTTGGAATTCCAGCACGAAGCGGGTGGTACTCAAGCCGACCTTCAGACGTTCCTGTTCTGCCTGTAGTTGCTTTTCCGCCATGATTCGCGCCGACTTGGTCGTCTCGATTCGCTTGAAGTCGGTCTGAACACGGCGCACTGCTTCACGCACGCCAACGATAATCTGCTGGCGGACGCTGACCAGCGAAACCTGAGCATTTCTCCCTTCCATCTGCCGCTTATTATAGGTGCTCCAGGCTGAGCGGTTGCCGAGCGGGTAACTCAACACGAGACCGGCACCGTAGTTATAGAAATCACCGCTAAAGTTGCTATTGACGGAATTCCCAAGGTTACCGCCAAGGCCTGCCAATCCCAGAGTGCCTTGGAACGAAAGGGTCGGCAGCAATTGGTTTTTGGCGAAATTGGTATTAAGTTCGCTGCTATCTACATTCTTCTTGGCCTGAACAATCTCGGGGCGGCGCTCGATCGCAATATCGATCGCCTCTTGCAAGCTGATCGGCTGTAAGGCCACGGCCGGCGGATCTTGAGGCGTCAACCGCATGTCTTCCCGCAACTCATTTTCTCCTGGATTTAGCAGCCGGCGTAACTGGTCCTCTTGATCGCGAATGGCTTTCTCGGCTATCAGGGTTTGCTCCACGCGTGAGGCGACAGCCGCTTCAGCCTGTAGGACATCCACGATCGACATAACACCAGCCTTGGATTTGGCCCTGTTTTCGGCCAGAAGGTTCTGAGCCGCTTTCATGGCCGCCTCGGCGACCTTTAAATTTTCATTGGCGAACACGAGTTCCCAGTACGTTTGTTCCACTGTGGCCAGTACCGTCAGCACTCTGTCGCGGAAGACGTGCTCCTCGACCACAGCATTGTTCTGTGCGACCCGGATGAAGGTCTTGTTCACATCAATGCCGGCATTGCGGAGGAGCGGCTGAGTCAAGGTCATCGCCAGACCTCCGGTCCAGGCAGGGTTGAACAAGAAACCTTGAGCGACGCTCGGATTCACATTCGTATAGGCCGGACTGTAGTTCAAGTCCAGATTACCGCCGGTCAGAAGGTTCGTTTGTGCATCCACGGTGACTGATGAGTTGCGTTGGTCGAAGATCGTAATCTCGGTCAAGGTGTTGCCGGTGCCACCGAAGACCGGCCGGTTTAACGGGTTGACGGTTCGGAGATATTGTCCGTTGACACTCAGGGTCGGATCGAACTTGGCCTGCTCGACTACGATATCGCTCAAGCGGCTTTCCTTGGTCTGACGGCTGATGGTGATATCAAGATTGCTCTTTAGCGCCCGGATCGCTGCGTCAACCAGAGCGATGGCTTCACGGCGTTCCCCCTGCTGGGTCCTCGTGTCCTCAGCCGCTCGGGTGAAGCCTGCCAGCCAGATCAGATTCATGCCGAAAGCGAGAAGTAGGGCGCAAACGATCGGTCCAGCGATTCGGTCCATAATCCCCCCTTTCTGGTCGACAGGAGAATACCCCCATACTATAATGACTTCATGCAAGTCTGTCATGAACTTCCCGGGATGAGACTCGGGTGCCACCTGATCGGCGTGATGGTTCTCTGCTCTTTGTGGATCTGGTCCGACGCATCAGCGAGTGCGCAGTCTACCATTTCAAGCGTGCGCTCATTCGACGGGAGTGTGGCTCCGCTTTTCAATCTGACCGGGCCGGCTAGTTTATATGTGGACAGGCAGGGGACACAGGGATTTTTATACACGCCCGGGCTCAATTTCGAATCCTACAACTTCCGTAATCCCACCACCGGGCAAGCCTGGAGCGGGGCCGTTACGACGCTCGGTCCACAACTTTCGATCGGACTCATCCAAGGAGCCAATCAACCGGGAAATGCAACCGTGTTGCCTGGTCCTCCACGAGCGACCCCTCCGTTAGTAGATATTCAGTCCACGATCCTCGACGACATTCCATAGTCGCAATATCGGCTCACTCGGTTACACAGATCACCAATAAAAATTTAGGGTGCTTCATTGGCCAGTTGCCAGGTCAGTGCCAGCACATAGCGAGCCACAGACCCAAGAATTTCGGGATCGACCGTCTCGGCCGTGTCGCTGGGCTGATGGAAATGCGGATGCACGCCGCCGCTCACGACCGTCACCGTCGGGACGCCGGCCTCCTTAAACGGTACATGGTCGCCGCCTGGAAAATAGCCGAACACATCGATTTTGTCGGCGAGACCCGCCAGTTCGCCGCTGCGCTGTGCCGTACTCTTCTCCAACCCCGTCACTCCTACCGTTAACCGTCCATTCCCCGTGCCGGCGTGATCGACGTTGATCATGGCAATCGTTTTGGGCAGAGGCACGACTGGCTGCGACACATAGAGCTTTGATCCCAGCAGTCCTTGCTCCTCTCCGCTAAAGGAGAGAAATAGCACCGAACGTTTCGGCGCTGCCGGAGCGAGCGCGAGGATCCGGGCGACTTCCAGTAGCACGGCCGTGCCCGAGGCGTTGTCGTCGGCTCCGGCAAACAAGAGGCCGGCCTGTTGCCCAAAGTGATCACGGTGCGCGCCGAGGAGCACCGCCTCATCGCTGTTGGGCGCATAGCCGCGGATTACAGAGATGACGTTGAACAGCGTCCCCGTTTCGATCCGGCTGGTCCATTTCATTTCCACGTTGGCGTCAGTCTGGACCGAACGTGAGCGGCCTAGACGGTTCAGCTTCTCTTGAATGCTACGGAGGGTGACACCTTCCGCTGTGGCCTGCGCCAGAATCCACTCTGCGGTTTCGGTGCTGATCCACGCTCCAGGCAGCTGGGCATCGGTTGCAGTCGAAGAATAATAGGCACTGGGCTTTCCCGTGACGCCACGGCGTTGTTCATAAGGGCTCAACAGTGGTCCTGTGGCGGTCAGATAGCCGATGGCGCCCCGTTCTTTGGCGAGACGTTCCTTGTCGGCATGTGTGACGGATTTTGCATAGGTTTCCGGTTTTCCGCGAAGAAAGAGGACGATGGCGTTGCGTACATCCATGTCGGCATAGTCGTCGATAGCGGACGACGGATCGACGATGCCATAGCCGACGAACACCACAGGACCTCGGATGTCGGCAGACGGAGAATCAAGCACGGGCAGAAACTGCGATCCGTTCTGAAGCGGATGGCGCTGCTGCGGTGTAACAAGCTCCACCACAGGCTGTCCGTCGATGGTTTGCGCGGGCATCGGCGCTGTTTGCTTCCATTCTCGCTGTGGCAATGGATTCGTTCGGCTTTCTGGTGGAAGGGCGGGAGAGCGATGGAGCCGCAGTTCGCTGAACCGGTTGGCGATGAAGGTCGCTGAGGCTTCGTCTTGCCGGCTGCCGGTGAGCCGTCCTCCATAGACCGGTCCGCTCAACGTCCGGATATCGGCCAGCATGCGCTCGGTCGAGATTTGTTCCAGCGCTGTGGAAAGCCCGCCGGTGCCGGAGAGGGTTGATTCCACGGAGGAACTGGCGACCACAGCTGAGGCCGGACACATTGCGAGCAGGTAGGCGAAAAAGGTCGTCAA
>DASUXH010000301.1:0-2267 GCA_036378015.1 Nitrospira sp.
TACCATGTATCGAAATCTGCGCCTAGTCCCTCAACTGATCTACGGACGGGGCAGCATCAACCAGTTGGGCGACATCCTCACGAAGCAACGCACCGATGCGGGTTCGCCCGCGGTGTTCCTGATCGACAGCGTTCATGAGAAGCGCGCGTTTCTCGAGAAACTTCCCTTGCGCGCCAACGACTTGGTCATCCTCGTCGACGTTGGAACGGAGCCCAAAACACAATACGTTGACGAACTCACCGAGCGGGTCAAGGCATTTTCGAACCGACAGCCGGACGCGATCGTCGGCATCGGCGGCGGCAGCGCCATGGACCTGGCCAAGGCCGTCTCCATCATGCTGACCAATCCGGGTTCGGCCGCGGACTATCAGGGATGGGATCTCGTGAAGTATCCGGCCATTTACCATGTGGGGATTCCCACGCTGGCCGGCAGCGGCGCGGAAGTCTCTCGCACGGCCGTGCTGACGGGACCGATCAAGAAACTCGGCATCAATTCTGATTTGACTCCCTTCGACCAGATCGTCATGGACCCCGATCTCGTCGGTAGCGTGCCGCCGAACCAGCGCTTCTTCACGGCGATGGACTGTTACATCCACTCCTGTGAGTCGCTCCAGGGAACGTTCATCAACGAGTTCAGCCGCGCCTTCGCCGAAAGCGCCCGCGATATCTGCCGCGACGTGTTCCTGAATAATCTAGAGTCCGTCGTCGCCGATGAGCGATTGATGGTGGCCTCATATTTCGGCGGCCTGAGCATCGCCTATTCCCAAGTCGGCGTCTGTCATGCGCTGTCATACGGACTGTCCTACGTGCTCGGCGTGCGGCATGGCGTGGGGAATTGCATCGTCTTCAATCAATTGGACGAGTACTATGGAAGCGACGTGCGCGAATTCCAACAGATGGTCCGGAAGAACCGGATCGATCTGCCGACCGGTGTGACCAAGGGCATCGATGAACCGGGAATGAACAAGATGATCGATACGGCGCTTGGGCTTGAACCGCTCTGGAAGAACGCGCTCGGAGAGAATTGGAAGCATATGATCACCCGCGACAAGATCCGCTCGCTCTACGAGAGAATGTAAGCGCCTCTCGGGCCTCCGCCTTTGATCGATGACGCCTCCACCGCACGCTCACCTGTAAGGAGCCTGACTCGACCGGTGAACATTCTCATCGTCAAGACCAGCGCGATAGGAGACGTGATCCACACGCTCCCGTCGCTCTGGTCTCTGCGAGCACATTTTCCCGAAGCGCAGATCACATGGCTGGTGGAAGAATCGGCCGCCGACCTCGTCATCGGCCATCCAGCCGTCAATCGCGTCTTGGTGGCTCGTCGAAAAACCTGGCTGAGCGACCTCCGTTCCGGGCGTGTCTCCCGGGCGCTCTCCGGATTCGTCGGATTCGTCCGCGACCTGAGGGACACGCGCTACGATCTCGTGATCGATTTCCAAGGTCTCCTTAAGAGCGCAATGTGGGTGCTCCTGGCGCGAGGCGTGCGAAAGATCGGCTTCGGCCGAGGCATGGAGCATGCGGAATACAGTTACCTGGTTCTGAATGAGCGAATCCCCGCCGTGGACATGAATCAACACGCCATCGAGCGGAGTCTGCTGTTGTTGAAAGGCATAGGAGTGCCTCCCGCGAAACTCCGCTATGAGGTCCCGGTGTCGGCGCAGCAGGAAGCCGAGGCGGCAGCCCTGCTGCGCGCGTGCGGCGTTCGTGAAGAGGACCGGGTGGTCGCAATGAATCCCATGGCTCGGTGGCCGACCAAGCTCTGGGATGCTCAATCATTTGCCGCGCTGGCAGATCGTCTCGAGGGAGAGGGCATTTGCGTCGTCTTTACCGGTGGAGCACAGGATGGACCGGCGCTCGATGAAATCGGCCGATTCATGGCCTGCCGGCATCGGCGCGCCGACGGAAAGACGAATTTGAACCAACTGGCGGCTCTCTACCGCCGCGCGCTGGTCGTGGTCACGACGGACAGCGGTCCCATGCACCTCGCAGCAGCCGTTGGCACACCTGTCGTCGCCCTCTTCGGACCAACTGCTCCATGGCGAACGGGTCCATACGGCTCGAACCACGTGGTGCTCAGGGCCGATGTCTCTTGCAGTCCCTGCTTCAAAAAAGAGTGCTTGACCACGGACTATGAAGAACGGGCTTGCATGAAGCGCCTGACCGTTGATCAGGTCGAGGAGGCGGTCCTGAAGAAACTCGCGGCGGCGCCGCTCGCTGCCTCATCATGACGGAAGGTGTCTTGCAGCCTCCCTGGCCCTACTG
>DASUXH010000302.1:0-4274 GCA_036378015.1 Nitrospira sp.
CTTTTTGTCTCGGCCACGATCGGCGAGGAATTGGCCATTGACGCGATGCATCTTGGTGCGACGGACTACGTCCTGAAGCAGCGATTGGGCCGACTCGTTCCTTCCGTGCAGCGGGCCTTACGCGAGCGGGATGAGCGCCGAGAGCGGAAAAGAGCGGAGGAAGCGCTGGCACAGAGCGAGCGGCAATTCCGGCAGGCCCAAAAAATGGAGGCGGTGGGGCGCCTCGCCGGAGGCATCGCACATGACTTCAATAACTTATTGACCGTAATCATGGGATACAGCCACGTCCTCGCAACGGAACTGGGCCGTCAGCATCCCCTGTATACCAAGATCGAAGAGACCCAGAAGGCCGGTGAGCGAGCCGCCATGCTGGTTCGTCAACTGCTCGCATTCAGCCGCAAGCAGCCGCTCGAGCCGAAGCACTTGAGCCTGAACAATGTGGTGGCCAATCTCGAAGGGATGCTGCACCGATTGATCGGCGCCGACATTCGTCTTGTTATCAGGCTGGATCAGGGAAGCAGCCAAGTTCGCGCAGATCAAGCCCAACTCGAACAAGTGCTGATGAATCTGGTGGTGAATGCCCGTGATGCGATGCCCAACGGCGGAACGCTGACCATCGAGACCGCTCAGGTCGAGCTGGCAAAAAGCCCGCTGTACCACGTCGAGCCGCTGCCGCCGGGAGCCTATGTGAAGCTGTCGGTTGGCGATACGGGAAGCGGAATGGATCGCGAAACGCAGGCCCACATCTTTGAACCGTTTTTCACTACGAAAGATGAGGGGAAGGGGAGCGGTCTCGGACTTTCAACCGTCTTCGGCATCGTGACGCAATCCGGCGGGGCCATCGACGTCACCAGCCGCGTGGGCCACGGCACAAGATTCGATATTTTCTTTCCAAGAGTGGCCGCCGAAACTCATTCTGCAATGTCCCCACCGGTTTCCTCCCAACCGGCTGGGGGGACCGAAACGATCCTGCTCGTTGAAGACGACGTCAGTGTGCGTGTCTTGCTGCGGGACGCCCTTCGAAAGCTCGGATATCGGGTGATCGAAGCGACGCAGGGATTGGAGGCATGCCTCATCGCGTCGCAGGAACTCGATCGGTTGGACCTGTTGTTGACGGACATGGTAATGCCGGGAATGGGTGGAAGAGAACTGGCTCAACATCTGATGACCATCAAGCCGGAGCTTCGTATTCTCTTTATGTCCGGTTTTACGGACGATGTCGGGATCCTGGCGGGTCATGAGCAGGGCACCAGTGGCTTCCTTCAAAAACCATTCACTCCTGAACTGTTGGCCCGCACGGTGAGAAAAATTCTTGATGCTCCCTCAAACAATATCCTTCAGGCCGCTCCAAAACGTGCGACGCGGTGACCCTGTCCACAGCTCGACGGCCGCCGGTCCGGTTTGACCCCGAGGCGTCGGCTCCCTATACTCCGTTTGACGATGAAATGCCGTCGCTACCGGTTCCGTACAAGTGCGCTCGCAATCGTTGCTGCACTTGTCCAGTTCGTTTCGATCACTCATCCCGTGTCGGCTCAATCCATCGAGTGGGACCGTCCGGCGGACGGCCTGGCGATTGGCGTCTGGAATCCTGCTTCGTTGTGCCCAGAAGTGCCGGCGATGGTCGTTTCAGACATCGATCCGCTCCGTTACCGGATCTCGGTGCACTATTTCCGCAATGAACCGCTTCAGGAGCCGCCCGATATCCACGAGTGGCAACGGCGCACCGGCCATGATCTCGTCTTTAACGCCGGTCTCTTTCGTGAAAATTTTACCTATCTCGGCCTGCTGTATGGACAGGGGAAGTCGATGGGAGGCAAGCGCCATGCGTCCTGGATGGGATTGTTCGTCGCCGAACCGGTCGAACCCGGTTTGTCCCGGGCTACGATCCTGGACCTGTCGGTTGATGCATTCGACGAGCAACGGCCTTCCTATGGCGAAGCGGCGCAATCACTGATGCTCTTGGATCGCACAGGCAAGGTGCGCGTCAGACAAAGCGGTAAGCAATCGCAGCAGACCCTTGTTGGAGAGCTGCAGAACGGACATATCGTGATCATGAAGACGACGGAGGTTGCCTCCCTGTATGCGATCGGCCTGTGCCTGCATGAGGCCTACCCGCAAATCCGCCAAGCGATGGCGATGGATGGAGGATCCTCATCGGACTTGTCGATCAGTCCTGCAATCCAAAAATCGGCCGCAAAAATGGAAGGCCGTCATCCCTGGATGACGCTCTTGAATACAGGTCCGACCGGTCATGTCGGCCTCCCTGCAGTCATCGGAATCAGCCCTCGGTCCGCGGCGCGTCCGTGAGCGACGACGACCCTCACGCAACATATTGTGGTGGCGGACAGAAGATGCTAGCGCGTCACGGGGTACCCGGCCTCGACCCAGGCATTCAAACTGCCTTGCACGTTGTAGACATGGGTATAGCCCAGATCCGCCAACGTTTCAGCCGCGATGTTGCTGCGACGGCCGGACTGGCAGTAGACCACGACGTGCTCATCCAAAGGAACGCCGATTTCCCGGTGGCGCGTTTTGATTTCGCGGAAATCGATGTTTAGATCGGTGCCGGGAATGAAACCGGCCGCGTGTTCTTCGGGTGAACGAACGTCGATCAACACAAACCCTTTTTGTGCCATCGAAGGGGCTTTATTGATTCCCGCTCGCAATTGCTGGACCGACAAGAGATAGGAATGGTGAGCCGAGACCACCGTCGTGAGCCCGGCGATCAACAGCATGCAGACCAACGTCATAGCTGTTCGGCGAATCATGGTCGACCTCCAGAGAACAGTCCTTCCGAAAGTGAGAGAGCGTGTATGGAGTTATCATAGGAGCCGCATGAAGAAATGGTCAAGTCTCGGATGGGCCGTCGTGCTGCTCCTCAGTGCATGCGCCGAAGGCGCGAAACTGTCACAGCGCACCGATGATGGAGGCGTCGTGACCTATCCGTTCAAAGGAGAGCAAGGCCATATGCTGTCCTCGTTTCGGAAGGACGCCTTGAACCTGATCAAGGACACCTGCAGCGGCGGCTATGTCGTGATCCGCGAAGGCGAGGCAAAGGGTCGAGCGCGCGTGGTCGGAGGAATCGAAGGCGGGCAGGAAGTCGTACGCGAACGGCGCTGGGGCATAGAATTTCGCTGCAAGGAAGACCTTCGTTAATCGGATCGATGACCGGCGGTCAAATCGTCGATCGTCAGCAAGCTGATCAACTTCACGCCGTCCTGTTCGACCTTCATACGCCCATTCTGTTCTTTTCGATCGACGATGACGAGCGCATGGGTCACGACAAGTCCGGCTTCCCTTGCTGACCCGACGGCTTTGAGCAGCGACCCTCCGCTCGTCAGCACGTCGTCGACGATCAAGGCGCGGTCTCCCGACCGAATCGCGCCTTCGATCAATTTCCCCAAGCCGTGATCCTTTGCCTGCTTGCGCACGACGAATGTTCGCCATTGCCGCTTCGTTTCAGCCGCGTACGCGAAGTCCGAGATCGTCGTCGCAATGGAGATGGCGCCGATCTCCAGTCCGCCGAGACAATCAATCTCGACTCCCATCAGTGCAGAATGAGCGAGTTGACCGACAAGACGCCGGGCGGATGGGTGTGCCATTAACGCGCGGCAATCCACATAAAACGGGCTGACCTGCCCCGATGCCAGTGTAAATCCTTTTTGCTGATCCCACCTGAACGAACCCGTGTCATGAAAGGCCCGAGCCAGTTGATGTGATGCCGACACCATCTCAGTCGCTCACTTTCTGCATATCAGTATGTGGCCGTTTGGCGTAACTCCTGAGCACGTCAGCAGGGCGCCGCCATCGTCAATTATAGGGATAAAGAAATTGACGACTTACGCGTGGCACGGCCGTGAACTGTACAACACATGCATAGGCACGGTCTACGCTATTCGAGCAGCTTCGCCCGGAAGAGAGTGGAAGGTGTGAGGCTTAACTCTCTTTTTGAAGCTGGTCAGATGTTGTCGCATGAGTGCTTACCGGAAGGTCGCCGAAAACCAATCTCTTGTAAGTGAGAGCACGAACTATGAGTGCGCGAGGACCAAACCGTCGGTGGGAAGCTTGCTAGGGATTTTCCGTGAACCCTGCAGGAGAGTGGCGAAAGCGAAGGGACCGCCAGCCCAAAATCTGGTCAATGGTGAACGCAAGCCAAGCACCACTGGCTGTCCCGATCACATTCATCAGCACATCACCTACAGATGGCACCCGATCCAGACAGAATAGTTGATACGTTTCTATGCTAAAGGAACTCACGAACCCTACCAAACACG
>DASUXH010000303.1:0-8542 GCA_036378015.1 Nitrospira sp.
TTCTGAATCCGCCCCATCTTGACGTCCGGAGCATGAATGTAAATCCAGTTCTCCGGAAATAGCGACTCTTTGTTCACGACCAATACCACTGTGAGATAGTCCCGATAGCGGAGGCCTTGCGCGGCGCTGAGGATGGCGTCCGGGGGCAGGGGATCTAGAGCATGCATCAACTCGCGGAGAGGCATGGTTGAAATAAAGTGTGCCCCATCATAATCCACTCGCTCACCGATCTCACTTCTTGCGGTGACACATTCGATCCGTCCATGGCAGTGATGGATCTGCTCGACTTTCATGCCGCGGAAGGTGTGTGTGCCCTCATGGGCCAAGGAGGCTTCGCACTGTTCCCACATCATCCCGGGACCGAAGCGGGGATAATGGAACTGCTCGATCAGCGAGGTGATAGTGTTACCGTCCTTCCCTTGCGTTGCTCTGAGGACTGCATTGCGCACCGCTTCTGTCAGCGACAGATTCTTGATCCGTTGAGCGGCCCAATCGGCGGAAATCTCATTGCATGGAATGCCCCAGACCTTTTCAGTATAGGTCTTAAAAAAAATGCGATAGAGGCGGTGTCCAAACCGGTTAGAGACCCACTCTTCAAAAGTGTTTTCGTCCTTGGTGGGGATGAACCTTGCCCGAAGATAGCTGAGACCCACTAGCAAGGATTCAACCGGCCCTAGTCCGACCAGCGCATTGACCGGCTTCAGCGGATAGTTGAAAAAATGCTGATTGTAGAAGATCCGTGACAAACGCGGTCGTAGGAGAAATTCCTCCCCCAGTATTTCTTGCCACAACTCATTAATGAGGGGGACTTTTGAAAAGAACCGGTGGCCCCCTATGTCGAAGCGGTAACCTCGGTAGTTAGCGGTTCGCGAGAGTCCTCCAACCTGCGTACTCGCCTCCAACACTGACGCGGTCACACCTCGCTTCCGCAACTCGTAGGCCGCGGTCAGTCCGGCGGGGCCCGCGCCAATGATGACAGCGGAATCTCCGCTCATTTGCGCCGCTCCCTATGTGATTCTGTACTCGCTTGCTCCTTGATGAGAGATAGCGATCCTGGGGAGGGGTCGTAACTGACAAGATGACGCATGGTCCCTACGGCAAACGCAACGCCGCTGTAGAAAAAATAGAGCCAGTGAAATGGAAGCGATTGAATAGTGAAGCGGATGCCCCGTTTCCTCAGGAAGAACCGGTACAATGGTGCATTCAACATGACCAGGATCAATACCATCACACTTGTCCCGACTAAGGCCAGTGGTTGCCAGAATGAAAGCAACAAAGAGCCGAGCAACAGGAACAGCAGCATCACACTGGCTCGTCCGGACATGCCGATGTTCAAGTCGTTGATAAAGAGGCGATCCCGGAGAATGAGTGCCGTCCAGGGCAATGCACGGACGAAAAAGTCAGTGCGGACCATCGAGATGAAATTCCATTGTTTGAGATGTTTGACTTGGAGCTCCTTGCGCAGTCGGATGCGATATCCCGCGCGCTTCAACCGATGGCCGAATTCGATGTCTTCTATAGAAGGTCGGACATATTGTTCATCAAATCCGCTTAAAGCCAGGAAGACTTCTCGTCGAATGGCTCCACAAGCGCCCCAGAACGTTGAAGCTTCTTCACGTCCTGTCTGATGAACGTAGTGGTGCAACAGATTTCGGTACTGAGATAGAAAATTTGGCTCGCCCGGCTGCTCGTCGTACGATCCAAAGATGGCCGCAAGATAAGGCTCACGTTCAAAGGCTGTCGTCACGTGCCTCAGGGCGTCTGGGGGAACCATCACATCGGCATCGACAAAGAAGAGAATCTCTCCCTCAGCGCTCCGAGCACCCATGTTCCTGGCCCGCGCCGGTCCACCCGGTGAAGGCAACCGCAGAACCCGACATCCAAAAGCTCGAGCGAGCTGCCATGAGCCATCGGTATCTCCATCGGCCACTACGATAATTTCGGCAGGCCGTGGCAACGCATTCTTCAGGCACTCCAAGCAAAGGCGAAAGTTCTCGCCTCCGTTATAGACGGGGACAATGACGGAAACGCTGAGTTCGGTCGGGGAGTTATTCATGTCATCTCGTAAAGGGTATACGAATAAGCCACTAGAAGCCTCCCCCACAAAAGGGCTAGGTCATCTTATTTAGGATGAACGGTGTGAAAGAAACTAGGATATTTATCGGTTCCCGGACGGGGTGGCCGTCAGCGCAAGAGGGTATGTAGACAATCTGCCGCGCCAACCGCCGGCCTCGCTCAAGGCAGGGATAAATGTCCAAAAATATTGGTTCTCCAGCGGGAGCGTGAGTAGTCCCTGGCGTCGAAGGAACGTTATGGGGACGCTGTGTCTGTTCCACGAGGTGGCGCGAGTGCGTTGTGCGTCGGAATCTGCTTCAGGAGATCGGCGCGGATCTGATAGATGCCTGGTAGCCGATGGCCCATCGCAAATGCCAATCCATCGGCCTGATCGCCGATCAGCAATTTACCCACGAGTTTCCCGTCCTTTCCCGTGGCGACGAATTCAGCGGTCGGATGTACGAGCCCGTACGGAGCCAATGGACCGGGCAGCTTGACCACGCGCTCCTCTGCTGGGACGCTCACGACCCGGCTTAGGAAGAGATTGACGGTTTGTTGATCGACGTGTTCCGTCGGACGGTCTTCCAAGACCCATTCCGAGTTCTGGTTGATAAGGGTATAGGTTTCGGCGTGGGTCTTCACGCTGAGCATCGCAATATCGGTATCGTCGGCGCCGAAAAGGCGCTTGTCCTGAAGATGATACAGTTCTTTGGTGAAATCCTTCACGAAGGTCGGATTGATCTGATAGAGGGGTGCCTCGGACGCCGTTTCGGCGATGGCTTCGCCGCTTGACGGATTAGGCTGATACAACTTCACAGTCTGTTCTCCATTGGGCGAATGCAAGGTGATTTTTACTTTCGCTTGTTTCAACGTCTTGGCCAGCGCGTCCCGAGCAGGGCCTGGGTCGATGATGCCCATGGCTTTCAGGTCTTCCAGTCGAAACAACAGCATTCGGATTTCATTGATGTCGGCCTCCGCCTCCACAGGGTATCGGATTTTCCATTTGGGTTTCGGTTTGTCGCTGACGCGATAGAGAACGATTTCGGTGGTCGGGTAAGTCAACCGGATGCGATCGATATCACCCGACATCACGTGCAAGATGTCCTTTCTGCGAAAGGTCATCAGGGATTTATTCACAAAATCCTTTGGAGCCAGGTCGGTCAACAGCAATGCATGATCAGAGTTGCGAAGGACATAGAGTGTCGAGGACAACGGTCCCGTATCTCCGATGAGGAGGATCTCTTCCACTGAATCGCCTTTAAGTGTGACGGTAGCCACGGGCTTGTCGAGGCCAAATAGAGCGAGCGCCGGGGGATTTTCCTCGACCACCCGATGGACGGACCCCAACACAATGGCGCGAATCAGGTTCTGAAGCTCTCGACCATCGGCCTCGGCGTGGATCGGCTTTGTCAGCATCCAGCCCTTGTCGGCATTCCGTTCGAAGCTCAATTCCTCGCGATCCGTCTTGTAGGTCAGCGAGGTAATCGCCTGTTCGCCAATCGCGAGAACCTTCTTCTTAGCGGACTCCTCCCGTTCCTGTGACTGTTTGGCGGGAAATTCGACGAGATACAGATAGACGCCGAGGGACGCAAGGACGAGCGCCATTACGGCTGTCGGCCAATAGCGCTTCATCTACAACCGACGGCGTTTGCGCCACATATTCACGCCGGCGATAAGCACGACGGCGGGTAGAAATACAACCTGTACATAGAGCAGCGCGCGTTCTTGAACGGGGTTTGGAATGAACGGCCGCACGGTCTGATCCCTCGGACCGATGGCAATCGTTTCCCGATCCTGGGCCAGCCAGGCGACGGTATGGAGGAAAAAGTCGCTGTTGCCTGGGAAGTTCACAAAGGCATTACTGGCGAATGTGGAATTTCCGATGACGACAATGGCAGGACGGGGTTTGCCCTCGGCTGGAGGCAGTTTCGGCGCAAGGGCAGCGGCCATCGGCAGCGGGCCCTTAATGTCGGCTTTCTCGTCTAGGGCGATAATACGGCCGGTCGCTTTCATCACAGCCCGGCTGTTCGGCGACGTTCTCGCGAGCTGAACAAAGTCCCAGTCCTTGCCCGCCTGTTCATCAAAGGTGACGTGACGGGCCAGAGGAAACAAAACGGCCGCGGTCAAGTCCCGCGTAATCTCCTGCTCGGTAAACGTTCGGACCAACAAGACCGTGGGTTCGCCCTGAGCAAGCCGGTCTTGAAAATCTACCAGCACACCGGGCCCTACGCCGGCTCCCCAATGCTTTAAAAGTGGATTGAGTTCCGCCTGGCTTTCGGGATCGACCATCACCAATAAATGACCGCCTTTTTCGACATACGTTTGAATGCGGTCCAATTCCTCGGTAGTCATCGGCTTGCGTGGCCCCGCAATGGCCAAGATGGAAACAGTGTCCGGCACGGCGGTCTGCGTGAGCAAGCTGAGGGTGCCAACCTCGTAGCCCTGCTTGCCTAAAATTTCCTTTGCGAGCGAGAAGCCCGTCCGATCGCGGCTGTCGGTGCCGGGTTCCCCATGACCTTCCAGAAAAAGAATGCGCTTCTTGTCGTCCTTCGAGACGCGAATGAGGGCGGCGGTCAATTCGGCTTCTGAGGGATTCGTGACGCGAACCGTTTGCGCGCCGCTTTCGAACACGGCCGTATCGCTTCGTGTGATGCCATAACTTTGCGCGACTTTCGGTTGGCGTTCGGGGTCCACGAATTCGACGGCGATTTTCGCACTTGCTTGCCGGTAACTATCGAGGCGTTCTTTGTAGGTCTGATAGCCGGGGTCCTTCTCACGCGTGAAGACGGTAATTTTCACTTCGCGGGGCAGATTTCTAATCACGCGGTGGCTCTGCGGGGCCAATGAAAAATTCTGGTTTTCCGACAGATCCCAACGAAAAGAGTGCCGCGCAGCAAGAAAATTCACAATAGAGAGGATGCCGATGAACAACAGCACCATTAACACGCTGTTGGCGCCCATTCTTGTCGAACGGCGAGTTGTGGCCGCCTTGAAGGTTTCGGCATGAGCCACGAAAAAAGCAATCAGGGCAATGAGCGCCAGTCCCTCAACTGCCGTCACAGCCCCGATGTTCTCAGGTGAGAAGTGGTATCCGATCATGCCTGCGAACGCCAGCAAGACGCCGATGACACCGAAGGGAATCGTCTTCCAGTTTATTTCCATTTCGTCGAATCCACGACGCGGTGAGTGAGAAACAGCATAAGGAACAGGGCGCTCACGAAATACACGAGATCCCGCGTGTCGATGAGTCCGCGGACAAGATGGTCGTAGTGCTCCATAAACGAGACGTAGGAAATGACCTGTCCGGCCGGAGTGTCGCCGAGCAGCGAACCAACGCCGGCCAAGAGCCAGAGGAACAGAAGGAAGCCAAAGCTGACAAAGGCGGCGACGACCTGGTTTTCGGTTAAAGCCGAAGCAAGGAGTCCGACTGACAGGAACAGCGCTCCGAGCAAGATGAGTCCCAAATAGCCCGTCAGCACCGGATTCCAATCGAAATCGCTGAAGAGGGCAAGCGTGAAGGGAATCAATCCCGTCAGGCCCAGCAGTCCCAGAAACAACAAGAAAACGCTCGCAAATTTTCCCGCTACGAGCTCGTTCAGACCGATCGGTGAGGTCATGAGCAGCTCAAACGTCCGGAGTTTCTTTTCCTCAGCGAAAAGCCGCATGGTGAGGATCGGGAGCACGAGCAGCAGGATGAATCGGATGCTGCTGAAGAGATTTCTAAAGACCAAATCATTGAGATTAATCTGGGCCTGTCCCTGTACTTGCATCAATTGGATCGCCTGTGCGCCGGTGAAGACGATATAGATGTATGCCAAGAGGCCGACGATGAGGAGGAAGACTGCACCGACGACGTAGACGACCGGGGAGACAAAGTATGAGCGTAGTTCTTTGGCCACGAGGGTATGGACCGGCGTCATGAGGAGACACCCGTTTTGGATGGTCCCACCTCAAGGTCGGGGCCTTGCGCTGTGTCGGATCCCTGAGCCAGCCCTTCTTCGTGTCTCGTGAGCTTTAGGAACACATCTTCAAGCGTCATGGAAATCAATTTGAGTTCAATGAGGCCCCAATTGTTCGTCACGGCGACGCGAGCAATGTCCTCTCTGACGTCCTTTCCCAATTCGCTTTCAAGGAGAAAATGCCCCCCCGGCCCATTGGCGTGTACGTCGAGTATCCCGTCGACTCGGCGGAGCCTGGCTTGGGCGTCCTCGGGAGCACGGGTGAGGATCAAAGCAATCTTTTCTGAATGGCGCAGACGCGCCGACAAGCGGTCTGGGGTGTCCTCCGCCACAATGCGCCCTCCGTTAATGATGACGACGCGCTGGCAAACTGCCGTGGCCTCAGGAAGAATGTGAGTGCTCAAGATCACTGAATGCGATCCCGCCAGGCTTTTGATCAGTTCACGGATCTCGATGATCTGCTTTGGGTCGAGACCGACGGTGGGTTCGTCCAAAATCAGAACGGGTGGATCGTGGAGGAGCGCTTGTGCGAGTCCGACCCGCTGACGGTAGCCCCGCGAAAGGTTGCCGATCAGCCGGTGGCGGACAGAGCCCAGACCCAATCGCTCGATTTCTCGCGACATCGACCCGGTAAGCGCGGTACCAGCCAGTCCATGGAGCCGACCGACAAAGCGGAGATACTCATCGACCGTCAGCTCTTGATAGACCGGCGGAGTTTCCGGCAAATAGCCGATCCGCCTTTTGACCTCCAGCGGCTGCTCCAGGCAATCAAAGCCCGCCACTGACGCACGCCCTTCCGTCGGCGGCATGAAACAGGTCAGAATACGCATCGTTGTCGTTTTCCCCGCTCCGTTGGGCCCCAAAAAGGCGAGCACTTCGCCCTTCGCAAGGGAAAAGGTCACGCGGTCAATTGCGGTGTGTTGGCCGTAGCGCTTGGTGATCTGTTGAACGTCAATCATAGGAATGGGTCATGAACTCGATGCTCTGGATGGGAACGGGGATTGCGCGGCGGGCTACTCGCCATCTCTTCTTACATTCGCTTGCTCGGCATCTTACTCATGAGACCACAGGCAGTCAACCGGCCATGCTCGGTCTGCGCAGCTTTACATAAGAGAGTCTGTCCTGGTAAAGTCCGGTCCACGCCAGCGCTTCCTCGTAACATCCGAATCATGAAAACTTGTGCTTGGCTCACGATCTGGGTGGTTACCCTGTTCTTCTGCTTGGCTTCCGATGAGGTACAGGCCAGGACGGGCGGCACCTACAAAGTGCAAGGCACCGTGATCGCCATCACGCTCACTCAGACCCCGCCATTGATCGTGGTAAAAACCGCTCTTGGCCCCAAAAATTTCATGACGGTCGGCGCCGCCGTAACCGCGCGAACGAAGATCGTACGGGGGAAGAAGCCAATCGCGCTCAATACGATTCGGGAGGGGGAAGTTGTGTGGTTGACCTATGTGAAGGCACCTGGAGGGGTGCTTGCCGAAATCATCCGGGTCGCGGCCTAGCGGATTGACTGCAGGCGTGAGATCCGTTATAGAAGATTTATTCCCCCCATTACGCAGGTTGTTTGCTCCATACCAAGGTAGGGGAGCAAGTCTACGGTCGCGGTATTGTTCAATGCTCGGTTCCAGCTTACGGTGGACTTCATCAGCGAGGTCTCTGTGGGCCTGTCAGATCAACCGAGCAACACAGGTGTTGAGAATGACGTACCATACTTCGCGACCGAGCCAGGCAGTCTTCTATTCCCTTTTGTTTGTGGGCATGCTGTCCGGTGCCTGTTCCTGGATTCCAAAAGGAGAGGCACAATTTGACGTGGGGATAAAGGATCGTGGGGTGGCCTCCTGGTATGGCGAGCAATTTCATGGCAGGCAGGCGGCCAATGGTGAAATTTTCGACATGGACGCGCTGACCGCCGCTCACCGGACAATGCCTCTTGGCAGCATCGTACGGGTCGTCAACCTTGCAAACGGCAAGTACCTCCACGTGCGCATCACCGACCGTGGTCCATATGTGAATGGCCGGATTCTCGACCTCTCTCGCGCGGCGGCTGTGCAGTTAGGTATGGCACGGGAGGGAACGACCCACGTCCAAGTCGAGATTGTCGGGCAGCGGCGCCCGCAACCGTGGTTGTATTCCGAGTTGATATCCAGACGGGCTACGTCGATCTTAAAGACAGACGAGATGGCAAAACCTTCGACGCCGCTCATGACCCCGTGGTTGCGGGTGTTGCCGAGCGATGCATGGCTTACTCGGCGCATTCGTCGTGTCCCTGCGATGCTGGCTGCCGATCACACGGCTTTTGCGGAAATTGCCACTCTTGCCTTGGCATAACGAACACCCTCCTGCGTCTTCCTTCGGGTTGACAGTGCGCAAAGTGCTCCACTAGACTGTCTCCTTCTTAGCCGGTATTGACGAACCCGGCCCAGTCAGACGACGAAGAGGAGACCGATGGCAAAAAAGCAGGCAGCTGAATCCGACGAAGTCAGGCTAAAGAAGAAAATCTCGCAGAAACTCCCCAATCACGCCAA
>DASUXH010000304.1:0-2794 GCA_036378015.1 Nitrospira sp.
TGCCTGTATCCCTACATCGAAGGAAAACGCGTCAGGTACCGGCCCGCCGAAATGGTCGTGCGCGACATCTCCCAGCACTACCATCAATGGGGGGCTCGGCGATTCTGGTTCACCGACGCACAGTTCATCACCGGGAAAGAAGCCTACCCCCAGTGCACGGAGATCTTGGAGCGTATTCTCAGCGAGAAGCTGGACATTGAATGGTCGGGGTATATCAGGACGTCCTTGATCACGCCGGAATTGGCCAAGTTGATGGTGCGGTCAGGGGTCGGCGATTTGGAAGTTGCCATTACGTCGGGTTCTCAGGAAGTACTGAACAATCTCCACATGGGTTTCAAACTCGAGCGGTTGTACGATGGTTGCCGATACCTCGCAGAAGCGGGATTCCGCGGCAAAGTCATTCTGAACTATTCGCTGAACAGCCCGAAAGAGACCGAAGAATCGCTCTTGCAAAGCGTGGAGTCTTACAAAGTCGTCGCCTCCATTCTGGGCGAAGAACGGGTCTTTCCCCTGATGTTCTTTCTCGGCATCCAACCCAATACCGACTTGGAACAGCGCCTACTTGAAGAGGGCTACCTGTCCGCCGGCTACAATCCCTTGATGCTGACGCCGACGAGCATCAAGAAATTGCTGTATAATCCGGCCCCTCTCAACAAATTCATTGCAAAGGCCTGCCTGCGGGCATGGGAACGCAAAGAAGGCAGCAGAGATCCCCGGAAATGGACCGGCTCGCTCTCCCAGAGCCCCGCCCCTGAAGACTCCTATGCCGATAAGAGCTTGAGCCGCGGGATCGAAGGCAATTCCGGACGCGATGCACTGCTCTCTCTGGAAGAGATTCTACGCTCCCGCCGCCAATCCCCTCTAGCGCCTCAAAAACAGAAAAGTCACGCCACTTCGGCCGGTTAGGGCAAGTCATTCGTCAACGATCATTGGGCATGGGATCTCTTCTCTCACGCCTCATGCCTCACCTTGCTATTGACAATTGCCCACTGACCCTTCGCTCAAACCTCGCTTGGCCCTTGACGAATGACCTCATACTCCGCTTCCTTGCATTCCCGTTGGGGCCAGTGCTATCATTCGCGCTCTTTGAAACCCGGGCAGGACGACAATCACTTGGTTTTTCTGATGTTTGCACCGGTCTGTCCTGGTTCGAAGAGCGCCTGGAGGAGGCATCTCGATGTATAAGACGATCTACATTCCGGTCGATAATTCCGACCATTCAAACCAGGCGGTGGACACCGGCGTCCATTTGGCCAAAATTTTCGGCTCTAAGATCGTGGGCAGCCATGTCTATGCGGCCAAAATGCACGATAAGCGCTTCAAGCAGATGGAAGCCGGCCTCCCGGAGGAATACCACGACGAAAAGGAACTCGACCGGCAGCGGCAGATCCATGATTCTCTGATTACCCGCGGGCTTCAGATCATCACCGACTCCTATCTGGACTACGTCGATAAGAAGTGCAATGAGGCCAACTTGCCGATCGAACGCCGCTCGCTCGAAGGGCGCAATTGGAAAGTCCTGGCCGAGGATATCAATACCAACGGCTATGACCTCGTCATCATGGGCGCCCTCGGTGTCGGCGCGGTCAAAGACAGCGTCATCGGGAGCAATACGGAGCGGGTGGTCCGTCGGGTGCGGAATTCCGACATGCTGATCATTAAGAATCTTCAGCCGATCAATGGTGGAAAGATCGTCGTCGCCGTCGACGGCAGCCCCTATTCATTTGGCGGCCTGATGACCGGCCTTCAGCTCGGCAAGGCCTTCAATGTGCCGGTCGAGGCGATTTCGGCGTTCGATCCCTACTTTCATTACGCCGCCTTCCACAGCATCTCGGGCGTCCTCAACGAAGAAGCTGGAAAGGTCTTTCGCTTCAAAGAGCAGGAAAAGCTGCACGAAGAAATCATCGACAGCGGCCTGGCCAAGATTTATCAATCGCATCTGGATATCTCTCGGGAAATCGCTCAGGCTGAGCAGACCGACGTCAAGACGACGCTGCTGGACGGAAAAGCCTTCGAGAAAATCATTCAATATGTCCGCAAGGACGTGCCGGCGCTCTTGATTGTCGGCCGGATCGGCGTCCATAGCGACGAAGACATGGATATCGGCAGCAATACGGAAAATCTCCTCCGCAGCGCACCTTGCAACGTCTTGGTCTCTAACCGCAAATATGTGCCGCCGATCGACACTCAAGCCGAGTACACCATCGCCTGGACCGAAGAGGCGCTTCGCCGGATGGAAAAAATTCCGGTCTTCGCCCGCGGCGTGGCCAAAACTGCGATTCACCGCTATGCCATCGAAAAAGGCCATACGATCATCAGCAACACCGTCGTAGACGCCGCCGTCGGGCACATTCTCCCGAAAGGCGCCATGGACGCCATGCGAGCGTTGGGTGGCAGCCTCGAGGCGGCCGGCATCGATCGCGACAAAATGCAGGCGGACGATGCAGTCGCAAAAGACCTGATGGGTTCGACGTTGAGCGGGATGATGACGCAGGTGGTCGAAGAGAAACCCAAGCCTTCCGAGGCGACGCAGGCCTATCTCGATCGGATGAGCCAGAGCTATTACGTGTGCGATGGCTGCGGCTATATCGGGAAAGGCGATACACCGGTCAAGTGCCCGGTCTGCGGAGCGGAAGGGCACCGGTTCAAAGCCGTCGATAAGAGCATCTTTGAAGCGGCGGCTAAGTCGGAAGGCGAAATTGAAACCGATATCGCGTACGACGATGTGCCCATGCAGTGGACGAAGGACGCCAAGGAAGCCATCCGTGCCGTCCCGGCCGGATTCCAACGGCGC
>DASUXH010000305.1:0-5253 GCA_036378015.1 Nitrospira sp.
CCGGAACGCCCAGCCCTTGTCGAGGACGAACGCTCCGCCGTTCATTTGTTCGAGGCCGATGGCGATCCCGAATCCCTGAATCAGCGCGATGCCGATCGTGCCGAACCGCGTGTATTGAATAATCTTCTTGCGGCCCCGCTCTCCTTCTTTCGCCAGCTTCGAAAGGTGGGGAACCACCACCGTCAGCAGCTGCAAAATGATCGAGGCGCTGATATAGGGCATAATGCCCAGCGCAAAGATCGTCAGCCGCGACAGCGACCCGCCTGAAAAAATATCGAGAAATCCGAGAAGCGCTCCCCCCTGCTTTTGGAGAAATTCCGAAAGCGCTTCGCCATTGATGCCCGGCGTCGGGATGTGCGCCCCGATTCGGTAGACGACCAGCATCCCCAGCGTAAACAGAATGCGGGTCCGCAGCTCGGGTATCTTGAGGATATTCTGAAAGCTGGTCAGGAGCCGCTCAAACACCGGGGATAACCTCGATTGACCCTCCCGCCGCTTGAATCTTCGCTTCCGCCGACTTGCTGAATTTGTGCGCCTGCACCGTGATCGGTTTCTTGAGCTCGCCGTTGCCGAGAATCTTGATCGGCAGCGTGACGCGCTTGACCAGGCCCGCATCGACCATCGCCTGCGGAGTGATCGTGCCGGAAGCCGGAAGATCGGCCAGTTTCTCGATATTGACAATCGCGTATTCTTTTCTAAAGGGGTTTGTGAACCCGTACTTCGGCACGCGGCGGATCAATGGCATTTGGCCGCCCTCGAAGCCGGGCTGTTTACCGCCGCCCGAGCGGGCCAGCAAGCCTTTGTGGCCTTTCGTCGCCGTCTTCCCGTGGCCGGACCCAGGACCGCGACCAATACGTTTTCGCTTTTTCGTGGCGCCCTTGGCCGGCGCGAGTTCGTGTAGTTTCATGATGACTGCACTTCCAATAAATAGCCCACTTGATGAATCAATCCTCGTACTTGCGGCGTATCGGGACGGACGACCGATTGCCGAATCTTCCGCAGCCCGAGCCCGCGTAGGACCAGGCGGTGGCGCTCGGGGGTCCCGATCGGGCTGCGCTTCAAGGTGATGCGGACATTCTGAGCCGGCGCTTTCGCGCTTTTTGCCGTGGTCATGACGCCAACACTTCCGCCTGAAGTTCTTCCCCTCGGCGTAACCGCATGACCTGTTCGGGATTTCTCAACTGGGTGAGACCGTCCAGCGTCGCGCGCACGGTGTTGAACGGGTTCCCCCGTCCCAACGTCTTGGAAATGATGTTACGGGCCCCGGCCAGCTCCACGACGGCTCGTACGGCTCCGCCGGCAATGATCCCGGTGCCTTCGGCCGCCGGCTTCAAGAGGACGTGCTCGCCGCCGAACAAGCCATGGACCTCGTGAGGAATAGTCCCAGACTTCAGCGGGACATGGACGAGATTCTTCTTCGCCTGCTGCACGGCCTTCGCGATGGCGACCGGCACTTCCGCCGCCTTGCCCTTGCCGATGCCGACCCATCCCTGTCCGTCGCCCACCACGACGAGCGCGCAGAAGTTAAAGCGCTTCCCGCCTTTGACGACTTTGGCAACGCGGTTGATGAATACGACCTTGTCCTTGAGGCTCAGTTCGTCTGGATTCACTCGCACGCTTGTTGCTCCCTTCTAGCTTAGAATTGCAAGCCGCCTTCGCGGGAGGCATCGGCCAACGCCTTGATACGGCCGTGATACAGCCGGCCAGCGCGGTCAAAGACGACTTTTTGAATCTTGGCCGTCTTTGCGCGTTCGGCCAGGAGCGTACCGACGGCTTTGGCGGCGGCGATGCTGCTGGTGGACTTCAACGTCTTTCTCAAGGACTTGTCCAGCGAGGAGGCCGCCGCCAACGTCGTGCCCTTGAGGTCGTTGATGATCTGCGCATAAATATGGCCGCTGCTCCGGTAGACATTGAGCCGCGGACGCTCCTCCGTTCCGAAGATGCGCTGACGGACCCGCTGTTGGCGCCGGGCAAGCTGATATAATTTTGCTGCGCTATTCATGATTCACCCTACTTCCCGGTCTTGCCTTCTTTCTTCCTCAAGACTTCTCCCGCGTACCGAATGCCCTTTTGCTTGTACACGTCAGGCGGCTTGATCGCGCGAAGGTTCGCCGCCGTCTGGCCCACCAGCCGCTTGTCGGCGCCCTTGATGTTGATCAACGTCTGTTTGTCGACTTTCACGTCGATGCCCGTCGGCACCGGATACTGGACCGGATGGATGTATCCGACATTGAAGCTCATGGTGCGACCCTGGACCGCCGCCTTGTAGCCCACGCCCGTGATTTCCATGTTGCGTTCATAGCCCTTGGTGACGCCATGGACCATGTTGTTCAACTCGGCCCGCACCAACCCGTGCATGGCTCGGATTTTCCGCTCATCGCTTGAGCGCGTGACGACCACCTGTCCCTTGTCGACCGTCACGCCAATGCCGGATTTCAACGTCCAGTCGAGCTTCCCGAGCGGTCCTTTGACGGAGACGACGGATCCCGTCACTTTCACATCAACCCCGGCAGGAACTGGAATCGGCTTGTTTCCAATGCGTGACATCGCTTCCTCTGTTTTTCCTTACCAGACTGCGCAGAGCACTTCGCCGCCAAGGCCGGCCTTACGCGACGCTTGGTCCGTCATGAGGCCTTTTGAGGTCGAAAGAATGGCCACCCCGATGCCGTTACGCACACGGGGAATCTCTCTCGTACCCACGTACACACGTCGTCCAGGCTTGCTCACACGCTGCATGCCCGTAATCATGGGCTGGCCCTCGTTGACATACCGCAACTGGACTTTCAAGACCGGATGCCCATCTTCCATCCCCGCTTCGATACCCTGAATGTACCCCTCGGCCTGGAGCACGCGGAGCACCTCGCGCTTCAATTTCGACGCAGGAATCGTCACGACGTCGTGATGGCGTCGGAACCCATTGCGTAATCGCACTAAGAGATCACTGATCGGATCGGTTACCATACGAACCCTTTCAAGAAATTCTCGCCACGTAACTGAGTCGCTACCAGCTGGCCTTCCGGACACCCGGGATTTCGCCCTTGAGGCTTAAAAGCCGAAAACAGATGCGGCACATCTTGAACCGCCGTAAATAGCCGTGCACGCGTCCGCACAAACCGCAACGATGATAGCCGCGGGTTTTGAATTTCGGCTTGGCGGCCGTCTTGTTTCTGAGCGCCAGTCTCGACACGACAGACTCCTTCGTTCAAATGTTAGGTCCGGAACGGCATGCCCAGCTGGGTCAGCAGAGCTTTCCCCTCATCATTCGTGCGCGCCGTCGTCACAATCGTAATATCCATGCCGTGAATCGAGGCCACCTCGTCGTACTGGATCTCAGGGAAAATCAATTGTTCTTTGAGTCCCAACGTATAGTTACCGCGGCCGTCGAACGCCTTGGGGGACACGCCGCGGAAATCGCGGATTCGCGGCAGCGCCAACGAAACGAGGCGATCGAAAAACTCGTACATGCGACGGTTTCGCAGCGTGACTTTGGTTCCGATCGGCATACCTTGCCGTAGCTTGAAGCCCGCGATGGCCTTCTTTGCCTTGGTCACGACAGCCTTCTGGCCGGTGATGGTGCCCAATTCGGTTGCCGCACTTTCCAGCAATTTCACGTTTTGAATGGCTTCGCTCATTCCGACGTTGAGCACGATGCGTTCGAGCTTGGGCACCTGCATGACATTCTTGTAGCCGAACTCCTTCATCAAGGCCGGAACAACCTTCTCGCGATAGGAGTCGCGCAGCCGCGGCTGGAACTTCGACTCCTCGCTCCCGTCGTCGAATGCTTGAGGCGCTTTGCCGCCCTCTTTTTTTGCCTGCCGCCCAGCGGCCGGTTTTCCGCCCTTCGCTTGTTTTTTAGGATCTTTAGGGTCTTTTGCGTCCGCCATAATCTTCTCGTGCTACTCGACTAATTCGTTGGACTTCTTGCTAAACCGTACACGCCGTCCGTCACTCTGCACACGGACGCCCAAACGGGTGGGCTTCTTGGTGACCGGACACAGGAACATGACATTGGAAATGGCCAGCGGCGCTTCTTTCTCGAGAATCCCGCCTTGCTTGACCTTTTGATTCGGCTTCGTGTGCCGCTTGATCATGTTCAACTTCTCGACCACGACTTTCCCTGCGGAGCGGTCGACAGAAAGCACCTTCCCGGACTTACCCCGGTCCCGGCCAGCGATGACCACGACGGTGTCCCCTTTGCGAATGTGAGTGTTCTGCAGTGCGTGCACGTGTAGTCCCGCCTCCGGTTAAAGCACTTCAGGGGCCAGCGAAATGATTTTCATGAACTTCTTCCAACGCAGTTCGCGAGCGACCGGCCCGAAAATGCGCGTGCCAATGGGTTCGCCTTCCTTGTTGATCAATACGCAGGCGTTTCGGTCGAATTTGATGTAGGAACCGTCATCGCGCCGGACTTCTTTTGTGGTCCGCACAATGACCGCCCGGCTGACGTCGCCCTTCTTGACCGTCGCCTGCGGAATCGCTTCTTTGACGGCGACCACGATCACATCGCCCAATGACGCGTACCGGCGCTTCGACCCTCCGAGCACGTGAAAACACATGGCCTGTTTCGCACCCGAATTGTCGGCCACGTCCATGTATGTGTAATTCTGAATCATGATGCCGTCTATCCTCGCCGGGCACGCCCTCGTCTAATCCACACGTCCCTTTTCCAAGATTTCGACGACCCGCCAGTGCTTGTCCTTGCTGATGGGTCTGGTCTCGATCATCCGCACCCGATCTCCGACGCCGCAGGCGTTCTGCTCGTCATGGGCCTTGAACTTCGTCATGCGTCTCAGCACCTTGTGATAGATGGGATGCACAACCTGACGCTCGACCGCCACCACGACGGTTTTATTCATTTTGTTGCTGATCACGCGCCCGACCCACTCCCGCCGCTTGACTCCGCTTTCAGACATGCTCGCTCACCCCTTCGCCGCTAGGACGCCTTCTTCCGCTCGGACCGCTCGACCTCGCGCTGCACGGTTTTCACCCGGGCGATCGAGCGCTTGGTCTTCCGAATCTGCATGGGATTCTCCAACCGGCCCGTGCTGAATTGAAACCGCAGATTGAATAATTCCTGGCTCAACTGCTTCGCCTTCTCGGAAAGTTCGGCGGCAGTCATCTGTCTCAGTTCCTTCAGATCCATGTGTGTGCTCGTACTTTCGTCTTCGCGACCATCCTACCCTTCGTCCCTAAAACTCGCCGCGCGTGACGCACTTCGTGGCGATTGGGAGCTTGTGTGACGCCAGACGGAAC
>DASUXH010000306.1:0-5434 GCA_036378015.1 Nitrospira sp.
GGGCTGTGACACGAGCCTGAAGTTCTGCCGTTGTCATCGAGTCGAACAGGAAATCGGACCGGGGAGATTCACCTGGGAAGAAACGCGCGTCACGAGCCAGTTGTTATCACAGCCTATGCCGGGCGGTCAAACGAGGTTCCCGCCCCATTCTCTTTGACTTTCGCGCGTTTGGCCATTATTCTATCCAATCCTATCGAGGGTTTGTGCGCGCCGCGACTCTGGTCGTGGAACGCACGAGTCAAGTATCCGCGTGCGATGAGGAGGAAGACATGAATGGGGAAGCGCCTGTGAGAATATCTCCGCTGACATCAGCCGGGCGGATCATTCTGGTAATCTGTGGAGGGTTGGTGTTCGGCGGCTGCGTGCTGTCGGAAAAATATGAGGCGGAGAAGGCCCGGAGCCTGAACTTTCAACGGCTCCTCGCCCAGGAAGAAAAGCGGACCGGCGAACTGGACAACGAAGTCAAACGCGCCAAACGGGAGTTGACGGAATACGAAACACGCAACCGGGAACTCACCGCCCAGGTGCAGGCCGTGCGCGAGCAGCTGGCGCGCACCCAGGAGGAGAACGAGTCGATCAAAGAAGCGGCGATCCTCGAACGGAAGGCGAAGGCGGACATGAAGCGTGCGGCGCCTCCTATCCCAAAAGGCCCGCCGCCGGAATCCATGTCGAACATGAGCGAGCTGTTGGGCACGCCGGATTCACCTGAAGGAATGGCCCCGTCCGCTGATGTTCAGATTGAGGCCAAACCTGGATCCAACACCCACGTCGTAAAGCCGGGGGAAACCCTTTATCGAATCAGCCGGCGTTACGGCGTGAAGGTCGATACCTTGCGCAAGTGGAACAAGCTTCCCGACGATATCATCGAAGTCGGTCAAAAATTGATCGTCAGTCAGGAGCCATAGGCAAACACGTGTCCTCTCCGACCTATTCACTCAACCTCGAAGAATTCCGGCGATATGCCCGGAAGGGCAACCTCATCCCGCTGTACCGTGAAATTCTGGCGGACTATGAAACGCCGGTTTCGGCCTTTGCCAAGATTGATCACGGGCCCACCGCGTATCTGCTGGAAAGCATCGAGGGAGGGGAAAAGTGGGCGCGGTATTCCTTCCTTGGCAGCGGCTCTCCGGTCGTCATCTATGAAGACCGTGGCGATCTCGTCCAGCTCCGAGGCAAGCAAAAAAAGCGGATCGCGAGCCGAGGGAACCCCCTCGAACGGCTTCAGGAAATCATGGCCGCCTACCGGCCCGTCGTCGTTCCCGATCTTCCTCGCTTTGTCGGGGGAGCCGTCGGCTATCTGGGCTACGATATCGTAAGGACGTTTGAAGAGTTGCCCGGTCGTCAGAAAGAGCACGTCAATCTGCCGGACTTTGCCTTTCTCCTGACCGATACGCTGGTGATCTTCGACAACGTCTCCCAGAAGATCAAAGTCGTCGCCAATGCCTATGTCACTTCAGGCCGCGACCGCGACGTCAAGCGGGCCTATCGCGCCGCAACGGACCGGATTGAACGGATGATCGCGCGACTCAAACGCCCTCTTCGAAGAACGCGGCCGCACCGAAGGCGCCGGCCGATCACGTTCACGTCGAACATGAGCAAGGCCGACTTCGAGAAGATGGTGGTGCGCACGAAGGAGTACATCCGGGCGGGCGACGTCGTCCAGACGGTGCTGTCCCAGCGATGGCAAACCAACGTACAGGCGCCGCCTTTGCAGCTGTACCGGGCGCTTCGGGTCGTGAATCCATCTCCGTATATGTACTATTTGCGGGTGGCGGGGGTAGAGCTCGTCGGATCATCGCCTGAAACGCTGGTGCGCTGCGAGGACGGCGTGATCACGGTCCGGCCGATCGCAGGCACACGCCGCCGGGGTCAGAGCGCCGAAGAGGACTTCCAACTCGAACGCCGACTCCTAGGGGACGAGAAGGAACGGGCGGAGCATGTCATGCTCGTCGATCTGGGTCGCAACGACGTCGGGCGCGTGGCGCGCGCCGGCTCGGTCGCGGTCGACTCCTTGATGCACGTCGAACGCTACTCCCATGTGATGCACATCGTCTCGAACGTGACCGGACGCCTCGACCCGAGCAAATCCTGCTACGACGTCTTGCGCTCCTGCTTCCCCGCGGGAACGGTCTCTGGGGCGCCTAAGATCCGGGCCATGGAGATCATCGATGAATTGGAGCCGACCCGGCGGGGACCTTACGCGGGGGCCGTCGGGTATTTTAGTTTTTCGGGTAACATGGACATGTGCATCAATATCCGCACCGTCGTCATCAAGAAGCACGAGGCATTCATCCAAGCCGGGGCCGGCATCGTGGCGGATTCGAATCCGGAACATGAATACGAAGAAACCTGCAATAAGGCCCGGGCAATGATGAAGGCGGTCGAATTGGCGGAACAGGGGTTGGAATAAGGCAGGCGGGCAATGCTGTTGATGATCGATAACTACGATTCATTTACCTATAATCTCGTCCAGTACTTCGGAGAGCTGGGAGAGGACGTCCGGGTCCACCGAAACAACAAGATTTCCGTGCAGCACATTGAGGAGCTGAAACCGAACCGCATCGTGGTGTCCCCGGGACCCTGCACGCCGAACGAAGCCGGTGTCTCCGTGGAGGTGATCAAACATTTTGCCGGGCGCCTGCCGTTGCTGGGCGTCTGTCTGGGCCATCAGTCGCTCGCGGTGGCGTTTGGCGGTCGGGTCGTGAGAGCCGAGCGCTTGATGCACGGCAAAACGTCTCCTATCCGTCACGATGGCCGCACAATCTTTCGCGATCTGCCGAATCCTTTCGACGCCACCCGCTATCATTCGCTGATCGTTGATCGCGCAACCCTTCCGTCCTGTTTCCAGATCTCGGCCGAAACGGCCGAAGGCGAGATCATGGGCATGCGCCACACATCGCTGGGCGTCGAGGGCGTGCAATTCCACCCGGAATCGATCCTGACCTCGGCGGGGAAAGATCTCCTCCGCAACTTCCTCAAGTTGTAGTCCTCCCATGGCTACGATCAGAGACGCCATCGCCAAGCTCGCCGACCGCCTCCCGTTGACCGAAAAGGAAGCGGAAGAGGTCATGCGGGAGATCATGGAAGGCGTCGCGACTCCGGCGCAAATCGCGGCGTATCTCATGGGACTTCGGCTCAAAGGTGAGACCGTCGAGGAACTCGCGGGATCGGTTCGTGCCATGCGCGATCATGCGGTCCGAATCACCGTCGGCACGTCATTGATCGTGGACACTTGCGGGACCGGCGGTGACGGGCGGCACACGTTCAATATCTCCACGACAACCGCCTTCGTCGTGGCCGGCGCCGGATTGACGGTCGCCAAACACGGCAACCGGTCGGTGTCATCGAAGTCCGGCAGCGCCGATGTGCTGTCCGAATTAGGGGTCAACATCAATCTCTCCCCCCAGCATGTCTCCGATTGCATCAACGACGTGGGCATCGGATTTCTGTTTGCGCCGCTCTATCACGGCGCCATGAAGCATTGTGCGGGACCCCGCCACGACATGGGCATACGCACCATGCTCAATCTATTGGGGCCATTGACGAACCCCGCCGGGGCGACCGTGCAGGTCTTGGGAGTCTATGAGCCGCGCCTGACGGAACTGCTGGGCAAAGTACTCATGCATCTCGGGTCTCAGCATTGCTTCGTCGTCCACGGGATGGACGGGCTGGATGAGATTACGCTCACCGAGCGTACGCTCGTTTCGGAAGCCAAGGGCGGAGTCCTTTCTAACTATGTGCTGACCCCTCATGAGTTCGGTCTCGACAAGGTTTCGCCAAAGGACATCGCCGGCGGCACGCCGGCCGACAATGCCAGAATCACACGGGAAATCCTCCAGGGGCGTAAAGGGCCCAGGCGCGACATCGTGTGCGTCAATGCAGCTCCGGCCCTCGTCGCCGGCCGTAAAGCCAAAACCCTCCAGGAGGGCTTTCGCCTCGCCGGTCAGGTGATCGACTCCGGAGCCGCTGTCGAGAAACTGGCGCGCCTAGTCGACTTTACCACCAAGGCCTCGCAGTTATGATCCTGTCGAGAATCCTCGAACGCAAGAGGGCTGAACTGCGGCACAAGCAAAGCCGGAGCTATCTCGCCGAACTGAAGACAAGGATCAGGGACAATTCCAGCCCTCTCGGGTTCTCGGTGGCGCTTGATGCAACGAGAAGCGCCGTCAGCCCGGCGCTGATCGCCGAGGTCAAAAGAGCTTCGCCGAGCCTCGGTCTGCTTCGGCCGGAATTCAGCGAGCGATACGACGCTGTCGGGATGGCCAAAGCCTATCACGATGCAGGAGCGTCGGCGCTTTCCGTCCTCACGGACAAGGATTTCTTTCAAGGAAGCCTGGACGATTTGCGCGACATCAAACGGTCGGTCCCTTTGCCGATCCTCAACAAAGAGTTCATGGTCGAAGAGCTGCAATTCTATGAAGCCCGAGCCTATGGGGCCGACGCTGTGCTGCTGATCGTCGCCGCGCTGGAACGGCGCCAACTGGTGGATTTTCATGTCATGGCCCGCGAGCTCGCACTGGATGTGCTGATTGAAACCCATCACGAACGCGAGCTCGACAGGGTGCTGGAATGGATTCCCGACGCCCGGATTATCGGCATCAATAATCGCGATCTCACGACGTTTACGACCGATCTCACGGTGACGAAGCGACTGGCTCCCCGCATTCCGTCCGGCAAGCTCATCGTCAGCGAGAGCGGCATCCACACGCGCAGTCATGTGGAGCAACTTCTCGACCTCGGTATCCATGCCATGCTCATCGGCGAATCGCTGATCAAGGCAGAAGATTCCCAGGCCAAGATCCGTGAACTGTGCGGGCTTCCTCCGCCGACGCAGGCCTAGCGCGATGCCCCGACAGGTCAAAGTGAAGGTGTGCGGCATTACCAATGCCGAAGATGCGTTGGCCGCCGTCGCGGCCGGCGCCGATGCGTTGGGCTTCATCTTCTATGAGAAAAGCCCTCGTTACGTCGTGCCTGCCGTCGCGGCCGCGATTATCGCCGAGCTGCCGCCTTTGGTGACACCGGTCGGCGTGTTCGTGAATGAGGGCCTGGCCACGGTGCGATCCATCATGGATACCTGCGGCCTGGCTCTGGCGCAGCTGCACGGAGACGAAAACGCGTCCTACTGCCGGGAACTGTCGAGGCCGACGATGAAAGGGCTGCGGCTCAAGGATCGCGACACCCTATTAGCCTTGGCCGAATACCGAGGACGGGGCGCCGTCCGGGGATTCGTCCTCGACGCCTTTTCCGAAAAGGCCTATGGCGGGACCGGTCAGACGACCGACTGGGCTCTCGCCGCCGACGTCGCCAAGACCACTCCCATCCTGCTCGCAGGCGGTCTCACCCCCGACAATGTCGCCGAGGCGATCCGCACCGTGCATCCGTACGCAGTCGACGTCAGCAGCGGTGTGGAATCTGCACCCGGCAAAAAGGATCA
>DASUXH010000307.1:0-3033 GCA_036378015.1 Nitrospira sp.
GGTTGTGACTGTAGTAGCCGTCGGCATAATCGCCCGTCAGACGTGCGCCGGCCAGATACCGTTCATCAGCATGGGCCGCTTCGGCATTGCGTTCCGACGATCGGTGATACATTCCGACGCGTGCGTAGATATGCGCCGGCATATGGACCATGTGACCTGCGCCGGGCATGAGACCGGGTAGGCGGTCTGCACAAGCCAACGCACGCTGTGGATCACCGGAAGCTTCGACGTCGTGAATATAGTAATGGCAGGCGCCCGGATGGCCTGGCTGCTTCTCGATGACCGCCTCAAGCGTCGATACGATCTCTTGGGTTCCGGGCTTCGGTGTCCCATCCGTAGTCCAGAAGTCCCAGGGCCGAAGATCCATCATGGCCTCCGCAAACAGCACTCCAGCGTCCCCGTCATCGGGAAAGGCTTTCCATAGGGAGCGCATCGCGTCCGCATAGGCCTTATCCAAGGTGGCGCGAGACGCGCGCGGGGCGCCGACATAGCGCTTCGTCAAGGCCTCGACATACGCGCGCTCGACCGGACTCGCCCCGGAGAGACGGGCCTGCGCCTGTTTGACGACCTCCGTGGCTCGGCGCCCATCGTCCTTCGACATGGGCGCATTGATGTTCGGTCCCAGCGCCAGCGCGATGCCCCAATAGGGCATAGCGGCGGTCGGATCTTGTCTGGCCGCTTCCTCGAACGACCGGATCGCTTCCTCGTGATTGAAGGCGTAGACGAACCGCAATCCCTGATCAAAATACCGTTGCGTCAGATCCGACGCGGTGCTGATCGGATGATGAAGCGTGCCGAGATTGTCATAGAGCTGCGCCTCCCCGTACGCGAACCCGGGTGCGGCCCACCAGAGGCATAACACGGCTCCAGCCGCACGCAAGACCTGTCTTGTCCTCCACCACCAATCAGTGGTCACGCGCGTTCCTTAAAATCTGGTGACGCTGGAAAAATTGAAATCCCGGAGGACCATTGCAGGAACCAGCATCTTGCCGGTCTCCGAGGTCACGGCCTCCATCGGCTCCGTCACGGCATCCACCTGCTTGAATATCCGCAAGGGGCTCTCGTGGAAACGGAAATTCTTCACGGCGGTGGTGACCTGGCCGTCTTCGACGAGAAACGTGCCGTCCCGCGTCATCCCTGTCAGCGTGAGGTCGGTCGGATTCACCGTTCGGATGTACCAAAAGTTGGTAACCAGGATGGCGCGTTCGCACTGTTTGATCAGTTCCTGAACTTTAAGTGCGGCGGGTCCTGATGCGGATAAACATGGCGCCTCCAACGTCGCGATGCGTTTGATCTTGTGTTGCTTGGCGGTAAACCGGTCATAGGACAGCTCTCTCAACACACCTTTTTCGATCCATAGGGCGTCCTCGCTCGGCAAGCCTTCGTGCGTAAATCCGGTCCCCAGCAGGTCGGCTTGTTCCGGGAGATTTCGAAGGGTCAGCCGTTCATCCAGGATCTGACGGCCCAACTGTCCGGCGAAAGGACTCGTGCCTTTGTCATAAGATTTCGCGTCCAGCGTCCACAGCATCCAACTCCAGAGGCCTGCCACCGCGGCGGGTTCCAGGATCACCCGGTAGCGCCCCGGCGCCAGTTCCTGAACGTCTCGGCTCCGTTTGGCTTTGCTGATGGCCGCCAATGTCCGGTCTTGAATCTTCAGGTGATCAATGGAGCGGTGAGCCGCCGCGCTCCACCCCGTGGCATCTTCGGCCTGCACAGTGAGGCTGAAGCGCGCTTCGGTGCGTTCTTCCTGAGCAAACAAGCCGTTGCTCGCAGCGATGCCTACCGAGGCGACGGAGGAGGATACGATGCCGGCGGCCTGAAGATTTTCAATCCGACATTGTCCGATCGCTTCATTGGCATATTCGAGCCGCCTGGATGGGCCGGCCAACCCCGTCTCCGGCCGGCTCGTCAAAGGCGTAGGAAACCGCTGCGGGTCCGGCGGAGGCAGATACTCAGGATCCTCCGGAGACACCCGGGCGATGTCTTCGGCGCGGGTGAGAACATCCTGGATGGCGCCGGCAGAAAAATCGGTCGTAGAGGCCGAGCCGCGCTGTCGCTCAAAAGCCACGGTGACGGTCAGCGTTCCCCGTCGCGTATCGACGTTCTGGACGACGCGGCTGTTCGCGAACCGCGTAGTCCCGCCGTGCTGATCATGGAGATTGACCACCGTGTGGTCCGCATTCGATCGCTTCAAGACGACGTCGGCGAGGAATCGAAATTCGTCCGCGCTCGTCAATTTCGGCCAAGTCTTCGCGTTGGCAGTGCTCAACTCGATTATCCTTTGATGACCGCGACACGACGGAACCGGGCATGGGACGCCGCATGCGTCATCCAGCCGGATTGTCCCGGCTGGCCCTTGCCGCATGTGATGAAGCCGTACCGGCGGCGGTAGCGACGGTCGGCGACACCGTCACAACTATTCCAGAATTCAGGCGTGATGCCGTGATAGATCACGTCCCGCAGCATGTGCGTGCGCTTGCCGTTCTCGATGAGCCAAAAGGCATCGCCGCCGAACTGAAAATTGTAGCGCCGCTGATCGATGCTGTACGATCCATGGCCTTCGATGTAGATGCCGCGCTTCACGTCGGCGAGAAGTTCATCGAGCGAGGCCGAGCCAGGCTCCAAACCGATATTGGCAATGCGCACGATGGGGACGCTGCCCCAGCTATCCGCCCGGTTTGACCCCCGCGATCTCATCTCGCCGATTTTTGCGGCCACCTCCCGGTTGGTGCAATAGCCGACGAAGAGTCCGTCACGGACGATATCCCACCGTTGGCAGGCCACCCCATCGTCGTCATAGCCGGTCGCGGCAAGGGTCTCCGGTTCCGTGTTATCGGCGACCAAGTTCACGTCCCGGGAACCGTACCGGAAGGTGCCGCGTTTCTCCGGAGTGAGAAAGCTTGTTCCGGCATAGTTCGCTTCGTAGCCGAGGGCGCGGTCGAGTTCACTGGGATGGCCACACGACTCATGCATAGTCAAGGAGAGATGCTCGGGATCGAGCACCAGATCGTAGAAGTCAGGCCGGACGGGCGG
>DASUXH010000308.1:0-5148 GCA_036378015.1 Nitrospira sp.
ATTTGCTTCCTTGTGCAGCATCCGGCGGCGCTGTATACGCAATGCGTACAGCGGTGTGCATGAGGGAAGCCCCTTAATGGAGCAACGCGGCCATCAGCGGATCGGCGTCGAATACTCCGCCGCTTTTTCCGGGAGCGCGTATCGTGTGAATGGAACCGTCTTGAATCTGTCGATGGTCGGATGTCGGTGTCGTACCGGCGTCGTCGTTCAAATTGGCGAGGCGCTACGACTCTTGATCCATGTCCCCCGTTACGAGCATCCACTCTATGTCGCGTTGGCGGAGGTCCGATGGTCACAAGGAGAGGAGTTCGGCGTGGAGTTCATTCACATGGAATTGGAGGACCGCCATCGCCTGGCGGAAGTGATTCGAAGCTAAGAAGGAGTCCGGTTCAAAGCGCCGCGCTTCAACCGTCAATCATGCAGCAACGGAGGCAGGCATGAAGCCACCGTCGGCCAAGAGAAAAGATGAGAAGAAATCCCAAGTGATCATCTCCCATGAAGATCGCTCGGCGCCGGAACCCGATACATCTTCACAGCGAAGGAAACCGGCCTTCGAGGACTTGCATGCCTGTATCAGCCTTCTGGCCTATGAGTTGTACCTTCAGCGGGGTCGCCGCGAGGGCCATGCCTTGGAGGATTGGCTCGACGCCGAGCGAAAAATTCTCGACCGCGAGTTTCCGGTCTAACGGAGCACAAAGGGACGCGCGTTCCCTTGGAACGATGCTTTCCAGCCGTTGATCTCTCGTGTGGACGCCCTATCCGCCTACACGTGCGTAAGCGATACCTGATAGACAACATAGCGGCCAAGTATTAGAGTCCTCCACTGCCGATTGGTGGGGAAGAACGGGTGGGCGTACCTTTTTTGAAACTGAACACAACTGCCAAGGATTTTTACGATGTCTTATGATACCGACAAGGTGCTGTCCGAATTTGGAAAGTCAGCAATGGCCATGGCGGAAAGGCTCGAGGAAGACTCGCCGTTTGGTTTGATTGAACAGGTCTTCATCGAAAATCACATTCACATTATCCAATCGGCATATAGCAGCTGGAAACGACGGCAACTCGGCAAGGCCAGCGGCGAATAATGCCGTTCGATGGAGACGGATGTTCTGAAAACGCCGCGTACTCCATGACCACTGCACGGAAGATTCGTGTCCTTATCGTGGACGACCACGTTATGGTCCGCCAGGGGCTGCGCGCCGTTCTCCACTCCTATCCCAACATCGACGTCGTCGGAGAAGCAGGAAACGGCGAAGAGGCAATCTCGAGCGTTGCGAAACTACGCCCCGCCATTGTCGTCATGGACATCGGCATGCCGACCCTGGACGGCATTGGCGCGACACGCTTGATCAAGATGCAATATCCGCAGATCGCCGTTCTTGGATTATCCGTCAACGCACCGACATATCAAGTCGAGGCGATGGTGAAGGCCGGGGCATTTGATGTGATCACGAAAGAAAAGGCCGTGGACGAATTGTACAGCGCCATCCAGAAAGCCATAGCGGCCATACAACCCATTCTCATTCTCGAGGAAGGGCCATCGGAAAACGCCCCAGCGGCAGAGGTGCCGCAAAAGTTTGACGTGCTGTCTGCAAAAGATACCAAGATTTAGCGGTCCTGGGAAACGGGAAATCGCCCCTGTTGCCTCCTCGACTCCGTCTCCTGCTCGATCTTCTTCAAAGCTTCCAGCTGGAAGCTAAGCTCTGCGATTCGCCGGTCACGTTCGCGTACCTGCCGTTGAAGCGCCTGCACCACGGCCGGCTGAGCGCCCGCGGGTTCGGCTCTACCGCCGATCGACCGCGCCATGTGTTCGGATGCCGGCATCGCTGTACATCCTGATAGGGCAGTCAGCGCCAGCATGGTGATGATCGACGCACGTTGCATGTCCAAAACCTTCCTCGTAAAGAACAATGTCTGACGTGATACTGCTGCCTTATTAACTCTAACAACGGTCTTTTGGAGCGCATCCCCCAAACGAGGGAGAAAGCTCCCCCCTGAAGGAGGAAGGCGTCGGAGATGTTCAGGCCCTACACTCTTGATAGAGCCTCGTTGAGGAGGGGACATGACCCGACGCTCGTATACCCGACGTCAGTCGCGTCGCGCGCTGATATGGCGTGTCTTTTATGGGGGAGGAGAACTCATCGGACAAGGCAGCATCGTAGACGTGCATGAGAACGGCTGCCGTGTCGCCGGCTGTATGCCCGTTGAAGTCGGTACACACCTCCGGCTGTGCATCTGGCCGACGGACAGCCCGACCGATATTCTTGTCGTGCAGGGGACGGTCAGATGGGCGAGAGGGCTTGAATTCGGGTTGTTCCTCGCTACTCCCATGCCTACCCTTGACCAGTTGGGGTGCCAAAGACAGCAGGATGCTCATGCCTCGTCCGATCTTGCTAATCCGTCGTACAACCCTGTAGGCGGCAGATCAGAGAAGGATGCTTAACTAGGTAAACACAGTGAGATTCTCGGGATGATGCTAGATGGTCTGATCCACTTCACGAGATTATCGTTGTAACTATGGCAAGCATAGATGGTTCTCATAGCTGTCATTTCATGCTCGAGCAAAACGCCAAAGGCTATTTCACGGGCAACTTTATCTGCACGTATTGCGGCCTTAAAGTCGCTCAGTCCCAGTGGTTCGATACGCTGACCGTCACCTCTTCCGAGCGAGAACCTTCCCGCGGTCTCTCCAGAACGCCTCCCACACCAAATCAATAGACGTCTTGCTTGCAACTGCGCGCTTTGGCGAGCACCGCTCCACCTCTTTCCTCCTTGCCTTGACGGATCCTTCTCCTAGGAGATACCCTGGAGGTCAATGAATCGGCTCATCGGAAAGAAAATCCTGATTCTGCTGGCTATCTGGTTGCTGACCGGAGGCCTCGCTCTCGCCGATTCTTTTGATCTGACGGATGAACTGCAGCATGCGCTGGTCGACCGTTGTGTCCTGGCCACGGATGCCGACGAGGTACGGGAAGCGGTCGAAGTCGCAGTCGCGTCGGGTGCCATGCGGGAAACGGATCACGCCCTGCATGGCGGCCTCCTCTCTCAGTTCCCTCCATGCGCTGATCCGGTGGTGCTGGCGCTCATGCAGCCGCGGCCTGAAGTCCTCAAGACGTTTCGCATTTAGACCTTCCATCCCTGTGACGTTGTCTTCGTGACCGGCGGCGCCCGGTGACGATTATCTCTCACCCTAATCCGGTGTTCGATTGAAGGAAGCCGAAAAGTCCGATGCTTGAGCGTGCGATCAGTTTTTCGCTGACCCAACGCGTATTTGTCTGCGTTGCCGGACTCGTGCTCATGTTCAGCGGACTGTATGCGTTCCACATCCTCGACGTGGTGGCCTATCCGGATCCGTCGCCGCCGATGATCGAGGTCATTACCCAATACCCGGGCTGGTCGGCTGAGCAGATGGAGCGGGCCATCACGCTGCCGATCGAAATTGCCCTGCAAGGCATGCCCGCGCTCACGGACATCCGGTCCCTTTCGATTTTTGGGCTCAGCGACATCAAGGTCTACTTTCAATTCAACACCGATTACTTCCGCGATCGCCAGGAAGTCCTCAACCGCCTGCAGTTGATTACGTTGCCGCAAAACGTGCAGCCGGCGATTTCTCCCTGGTCCGCCATCGCCGAAATCTATCGGTACGAAGTGGAAGGCGCGGGAAAATCGCTCACCGATTTGAAAACCGTTCAAGAATGGCAGATCCGGCGGGAGTTCAAGCGTGTACCCGGCGTCATCGATGTGTCAACCTTCGGCGGGACCGCCAAGGAATTCCACGTCGATCTCGACCCCGGCCGGCTCCTCAGCTACAACGTCACGCTCGATCAGGTGATGGACGCCCTGGCCAAGAGCAACACGGATGTCGGCGGCAACTATCTGACGATGGGAGCGCAAAGCTTCAACGTGCGTGGCATGGGGCTGATGAAGAGCCTTGACGACATCGCGGACACGGTCGTGACCGAAAAAGAGGGCACGCCCATTTTTGTGCGCAATCTGGGACAAACAAGCGTCGGCCACCGGGTGCGCCTTGGGAAGGTCGGCATCAACGAGCGTGACGATGTCGTCGAAGGGGTCGTTCTTCTCCAGCGCGGGGAGCAAGCGCTGCCCGTGTTGGAACGCGTGCACAAGAAAGTCGAAGAGTTGAATACGCACCGCCTCCCAGGAGGAATTACGATCAAAACGTTCTACGACCGGACGGAGTTGATTCATACCACGATTGAAACCGTAGTCGACATTTTGATCGCCGGCGTCGTGCTCGTCTCGATCATTCTGTACATCTTCCTAGGGCATGGGCGCACCGCGTTGATCGTGGCGCTGACGGTTCCCGTCGCGCTGCTTTTTACATTCTGCGTCATGGTGCTGCGCGGACAGTCCGCAAATCTGATCTCATTGGGCGCCATCGATTTCGGGATCATCGTCGATTCGACGCTCATTATGGTCGAAAGCATCTTCTATCACATCTCTCACAGGCGGGCGCCGGGATTGACCGTGCCCATGCACGTCATGCGGGCCGCCAAGGAAGTCGGCCGCCCGATCTTTTTTGCGACGACCATCATCGTCGTCGCATTCATGCCGTTGTTTACCATGACGGGCGTGCCGGGGAAAATTTTCTCGCCGATGTCCCTCACGTACGGCCTGGCATTGACAGGGGCTCTCCTGATGGCATTCACGCTTGCGCCGGCGCTGTCCGCGCTGCTCCTCACGGGGGACGTGCGCGAGCACGATACCCCTCTCGTCGAATGGACCAGACGAAAGTACATGGCCACGTTGGGATGGGCGTTGGACCATGAGGTCATCGTCATCGGTGTGGCAGGCGCAGCCCTTACCGTTGCGGTCCTCGCCGTCCCTTTCATCGGCGGCGAATTCATGCCGGCCCTGGAAGAGGGCAATATCTGGATGCGAGCGACGCTGCCCGTGGACATCTCCTTCGAGCAGGCGGCGCAACTGGCGACGGACATTCGCCGCGTTTTCAGGGACGTCCCGGAAGTAGTCGATATCGCCTCGCAGCTCGGGCGCCCGGACGACGGGACTGATCCGACCAGTTTTTTCAACGCAGAGTTCCTTGTGACCCTCAAGCCGCGGTCTGACTGGCGGTCCTCACTCAGGGACAAGCATGCGCTCATCGGCGAGATCGAACAGGAACTGGCC
>DASUXH010000309.1:0-2184 GCA_036378015.1 Nitrospira sp.
GATACTTAGAGCTTACGGGGCACAGGTGAATCGAGGGCCGGGGCTGCCAAGAGATGCGCTGCGCCATCATTCATTATCATGAACTGGCTCTGAAAGGCCGAAACCGCGAATTTTTCGAGCGGCAGCTGATCGGCAACATTCGCACGGTCCTCAAAGATCTGGGGGCGACACGCGTCGAAAGTCTCCGTGGCCGCCTTAGAGTCATCCTTCCCGACCATCTGGACAATCACACCGTCAAGCAACGCCTGTCCGGCGTCTTCGGCATCGCCAATTTTTCGCTCGCTCGCGCGGTGCCGCTGAATCTCCTCAAACCGGATCTGGAGCCACTGATGCGGGGAATCGGCCAGGCCGTCGCTCAGGAGACCTTCGACACCTTCCGCGTCAGCGCGAAACGGGCGGACAAACGCCTGCCGCTCACCTCGATGGATGTCGAGAAAGCGGTGGGCAAATCTGTCTGCGATTTGACGGGGAAAACCGTCAAACTCACGGCGCCCGACCTGACCATCTATATCGAACTGCTGGCAAAAGAGGCCTACTATTATCTGGAGAAGATTCAAGGTCCAGGCGGCATGCCCGTCGGCGTCAGCGGAACGGTGGCCTGTCTGATTTCAGGAGGTATCGATTCACCGGTCGCGGCTTACCGCATGATGAAACGGGGCTGCAACGCGGTCTTCGTGCATTTTTCCGGACGCCCCCTGGTCAGCCGGGCATCCGAAGAGAAGGTGCATGAACTGGTGCAAATGCTGACTGCGCATCAATACCGGTCAAAGCTGTTCATCGTCCCGTTTGGCGAGATCCAGCGCGTGATCGTGGCAGGGGCGCCGGCCGCCTATCGCGTCGTGCTCTATCGGAGACTCATGGTCCGCATCGCTGGGGAGCTCGCGCTGGCCGATCGCTGTTGGGCGCTCGTCACCGGTGACAGCCTGGGACAGGTGGCGTCGCAGACACCGGAAAACCTCTCGGTGGTCGAAGAAGCGGCGGAGCTGCCGCTGCTCCGTCCGCTTATCGGCATGGACAAACTCGAAATCACGGACGAGGCGCAGCGGATCGGTACATTCACGACGTCCATCGAACCGGATCAGGACTGCTGCTCGCTCTTCGTTCCGCCGCATCCGAGCACCAAAACTCGCATCGACGACATTCGCAGAATCGAGCGAAGCCTCGACATTGGAGCCCTCGTCAAACAGGGCTTGGAAAAAGCCGAACTATCGCAATTCACTTTTCCGGCTTAGCCATGCGGGCGCGCGCCTTCTCCTTCACAATCCGAAAATGGGCTTCAAGTTCCCGCCGCGTCGCCAAGGCCACGAGCCAATCGGGAACGATCGAATCGATGGCGACCTTGAGTTCAAAGTCCGCGTAGGTCTCCCTTCCCCCGTTGACCGGCGAGAATACCCATACCCGGTGATATCGCTTGAAGTCCCCGCCGACGAGATCGGTGACGATGCCTTGGTTCGGCGTCGCCCGGGATTCGGTGACCAGCCGTCGCTCACCGGGCAACAGCGCGTGTTCGATCCGAAGATCGGTCATGACCACGTTTTGCCGGATCTGCAGATCGACCAGCCTCATCCGCACTTCAAAGAGTTCGGGCCACCGAGGAAAATCGGTCAGAAGCGTATACATGATCTCTGGACTGGCCGGAAACAGGATGCGGGCTGTCGCGATGACTCCACCAGCCGGATCAGTCCTGACGTCGAGCGTTTCTTGAGGAGCGTCGCTGGCGAGAAGGGAGTGCCAGCAGAGAACAAACAGGGCACAGAACAGGAATAGCCGACCGCGTGCGTGGTACTTATCCGACGATCGCATCGAGCAGCCGCTGGTGGATTTTCCGCACCCGTTCCAGCTGTCCTTTGGCGGCAAACCGCTCGTAGAATCCTTCGGCGCGAAACTCCTTGGCCAAGGCCGCCCACGGCTTGACGATTTCGGCGAACGGCTTGTGAGACCGCTGTGCATCCCAGTCGGCAATGAGTTTGCGGTCCACGACCAGGTCATCCAGCACGCGAATTAATGCCTTGAGCGTCACGTCCCGGGTGAACATATAGCGCTCGTTATTGCCCCACACTTCCTCCATGACCTCTTTGACGCCCTTCAGGTAGTCCCTGACCAGCGCATAACAGCGGTCGGCCTTCATCCCGAGGTGGGATTCTATCCAGCGCTTATGGGCTGTGACCACCTTGAGCAACTCGT
>DASUXH010000310.1:0-2175 GCA_036378015.1 Nitrospira sp.
CTGCTCCAATCTGCGCATGCCACAGAAGACCAACTGCCCGTCGTCGTCTTTCCCGACGGCACCTCGCTGATCCAACCGACCACGTCTCAGGTCGCGGAAAAGGTCGGCTTTCGCATGAAGGCCGAACAGCCGTTCTATGACCTGATCGTCATTGGCGCCGGACCGGCCGGGTTGGCCGCTGCGGTCTACGGCGGATCGGAAGGACTCAAAACGGTGTTGATCGAACGTGAGGCGCCGGGCGGACAGGCCGGGATGAGTTCCAGGATTGAAAACTATCTAGGCTTTCCGGCCGGCCTCAGCGGCCAAGATCTCGCTCGACGCGCCTTGACCCAAGCGCAACGATTCGGGGTTGAACTGCTGACACCACAGCAAGCCGTGAGTCTTCGTGTGGCCGGCCCGGCGCGGATTGTGGGATTTTCCGATGGCAGCGAACTCAGCGGGAAAACGGTGCTGATTACGACGGGCGTGTCCTATCGGACGCTGAACGTGCCTGGAGTCGAACAATTAACCGGCGCGGGAGTTTACTACGGCGCCGGGATGACCGAGGCCATCGCCTGCAAGGGCGAGGAGGTCTATGTCGTCGGCGGAGCCAATTCTGCCGGTCAGGCGGCCGTGTATTTCGCGCGGTACGCTCGTCAGGTGACGATGCTCGTGCGCGGTGACTCTCTGACTCAAACCATGTCGCATTACTTGATCGAACGTCTCAAACAGACCTCGAATATCGTCGTCGAGACCTCTGTGGAAGTGGCCGAGGCCCGCGGCAAATCGCGGCTGGAGTCTCTGGTGCTCCACCACACCAAAACCGAGCAGCGTCGGACCGTCATGGCACAGTCATTGTTCATTCTGATCGGCGCATCGCCGCACACCGATTGGCTGGGTGAAACCATTCTTCGGGATGAACACGGCTTTATCGTCTCCGGCCCCGACTTGCTGCGCGACGGCTGCCTGCCCTCCGGCTGGCCGCTTGCTCGCGCACCATACCTCTTCGAAACGAGCGTCCCGGGTATCTTTGTGGCGGGCGATGCGCGGCATGGCTCGATCAAACGAGTGGCATCGGGCGTCGGCGAGGGCACGATCGCCGAGAAGATGATCGAGCGCTATTTGGACGAGGTGTAAAGGAACCGACGATGACCGAGCGACGGAGTCATGGGGCGGAATTGGTGATTACCGATCACGATCACGTGCAGGGAGCCATTGTCGCTCCCATCACGTTGGTGGAATACGGCGACTTTGAATGTCCTTACTCACGCGAGGCGGTCAAGACGGTGCAGGCCTTACAGCGGGAATTCGGCGACGATCTTCGCTTTGTGTTCCGGCATTTTCCGCTCGCAGAGAAGCACCCGCATGCCATACAGGCCGCCGAAGCGGCTGAAGCGGCCGCGGCTCAGGACGAGTTTTGGGCGATGTACGCCACGTTGTTTGTTCACCAATGGGAACTTGAATACAGCCATCTGATGGACTATGCGACGGAGCTCGGTCTCGACAGAGCGACATTCGGTCAAGCGCTGAAGGCGCACACGTATTTCGAGCGTGTCAGGGCCGATGTGGGCACAGGCCGCCGGCATGGCGTGACAGGGACGCCGACGTTCTTCGTCAACGGGGAGAGACAGGATGGTCCTGATGACGTGCGTGCCCTGACGACGGCGATCCGCAGGGCGCTCAGCGCCTAGGTAGGTTGGACTTTTTAGGAACGGAACACGGGATGGAACAGCTGCTGGACTATCTGCTTAAACACATCGAGATGGTGGTGTTCCTCACCGTCTTCGCAGAACAGATCGGCCTCCCCCTCCCAGCGATTCCGGTGCTGCTTGCTGCCGGGGCCGTGGCAGGTGATGGGCAGGCGAATCTCGGCGTCATCACCGCTCTCTCGGTCGTTGCGTGCCTGCTTGGCGACATGGTCTGGTTTGAGCTGGGCCGTCATCGCGGGCGGCAGACGTTGACGCTGTTGTGCCGGATTGCCCTCGAGCCGGATGCCTGTGTCAGGCGCACGGAAAATTTCTTTTTGATCCATGGAATTCGAGCGCTGATTCTCGCCAAGTTCATCCCCGGCTTGAGCACGCTCGCGCCGGCATTGGCCGGTCTCTTTCGAGTCTCGATTGGACGATTCCTGTTGTTCAACACCGCGGGCTCGCTCCTCTGGAGCTTTTCCTTCCTGCTGCTTGGCTATGTGTTCAG
>DASUXH010000311.1:0-3206 GCA_036378015.1 Nitrospira sp.
GGGAATGCGGCTGCAGGAGCGCGGAAACAGCTCGTACCACGCGCTGAAGCGGGCCTTCACGGCATCCACGATCAGTTCCAGTTCATGATCGTAACTCACGGCGCCGGAGCGATCCGGATAGCTCTCCATGAGTATCCGTAGCTCCTCGCCGAGGGCGAGACGCACCCGCTCGGACTCCTTTCCGTTCGGCGCCTTGAGATCCGTGACACACTGCCTGAGACGAGCGGCATCATCGTCTCCAGCCAGCACGATGGCTTTTCGTATCAGCTCCGCTCCCATGAGCAGTTCCATGGCGACCGGCTGCCCGGCCTCCGCTTTCTTGGAGAGATTTCTGCGCCATGTCGCAAAGTGGTTGATCCAGCCGGTCACCGTGTACCGATAGCGGCCCGGCCGAGCGGTTGGGAACGACGCCCGCCACCGGTCATTGCCGACTAATTCCATCGGCAGCTCGGTCCACGTGCCCGCCTGCTCATGGCGGTAACACAGGCGCACGGTGAGCGCATCGTGGCCGTCGGCGAACACGTCGGCTTCAACGACGACCGGTTCACCACAGGCGCGCTTGATCGGGAAACGCCCACGGTCGATCTCAGGCATGACACGATCGACGACGACTCGCCGGCTTCCTGCGTTGTCCTTTATTTCGTTGCCTCGCATGGCAGCCCGTTCATCTAGATATGGGTGAATTCATCTTCTTCTTCCGCTCTCCGGCGCATCCGGCGTTCCAACGTATTTCGAGCGATATGCCGGCCGCCTAACCCGACCGCAATCGCCAATGCCAAAACAATTCCACCGAAAATGATGCAGAACGCCGCGACCACGATTTCCTTGGCGATGCCCAATTGCGTGAGCACCATTGCTCCTGTAAAGAGGTACAGGCTCCAGCGAACAAGGTGCGCGATAAACCGGGCCTCCGGGATCCGTGCATTCACCGCGGCGATCAAGGCAGCCTCGGCCAGGAAGTTCCCGAGAAGCACGCCGCATAATAAGAGGAAGGCCGACGCAAGGACGTTGGGCACAAATCCCAGCAACACACCCATCAGATTGGCCGTGGCCGGCAGACTCAACGCATCAAGCCCCATCAGCGTAAACATGAGAAAGACCGTCCAGAACGAGAGCCGTCCGATGAGTGATGACGCCGGTTGGATCACTCCCGCTCGGGCCAATGCCGGCATCAACCCCATGCGCTCGCAGAACGCATCGAAGCGCAGCGCCGACAACACCCGCATCAACAACATCTTCACCAGCCACCCGCCCACCACGCCCAAGGCGAGGAAGGTGAATAGAGCGAGCAGTTTGGGCAAGACGAGCCCCAGGCGCAGGCTCGTTTCATGAAATGCCTCCAACATTGCGTTCTCCCACATCTCTTTCATGTGAACCTCCATCGCTCGACCAAGTAGGGCTTCATTCGAGCAAATGTTTCACACAGTTCTTCGATGCTTGTCTCCACATCCTCGGGCTTCTGCTGTTGCGTCTGCAGCACCAGCGACGCCATCTGGCCCAGATAGAGCGGCGTCAGCGACTTGAGCAGGTGTTCTCGGTGCAACACCTTGTCATGGTAAGCCAGGGCGAAGTCATAGACCGTCTGCGCCCACAATGACGACGGAAATCGAAAGTCCTCTTTTTCGAGGACCCCTAATGGCAGGATGCCGGCCAAGGTCTCCGGTGAAAGGATGATCTCCCAGATCGGTAACAGATCGCGAAGCCCCTGGCGAAAGGTGCGCAGCATGCGATCGACATTGATCGGACCCCGATCCGGCTGCGGACGATAGGGAATACCGATATGCGGCACCGTCTGAACATTCAGGCGACGCTCCCAGGTATCCTGGTATCGCTCCATGAAATAGAACACGGCGCCGACCGTTTGAGCGACCACCATGGAGACATCTTCTGCGCCGTGGGACTGCATCACCTTTTCGCCCAGCCCCGCCTGGCAGAGTCTGCGGCCTTCGGCAATCGCCACCGTCGTCAGGCAGGCGTCCAGACTGCCTCGCACCGCCCGCTCGTCCCAAAACGGTTGTTCCACATAGAGGCCGGCCAGCGGCCCGGAAATCCCGCATCCCCCGCCCGCGTGATACCGCATCGACGACCCATACAGCGCGCGATTCACCGGATACACCAGGGTGTTCGTGAGACTTCCCTCATATCGAGGTCGCAGGAAAAGCGGGGCCACGTATTCGGCCCGTGATTCCATGATAGGACTCAGCAGCCAGTCGATCCACTCCGGGGTCACCGATCGCACCGCCGGATCAATCACCGCACATGCCGTCGCCCCCGCCTGCTTGGTCGCAAACAAGAATGTGTGAAACGCCTCCTGCGCCGGCCAGGCGCCTGATAGTCGGGAGAACGATTCCGTGCCGGAGGCCCCGCTTGCCGTTCGATTCAGCAAGGCGATGGGAAAACGGTCTTCGACGGCGCCCTTCATCAATTCGGGTGTCCGGTCTTGAGATCCGGCATCCTGATTCACCAGCAGCACGCGTGCAGATGGAAAAGCCTTGCGGAGGCCTGTCGTCACGGCTTGGACGACGGGTTTGACCGTCTCGGCATTGTTGAAGCTCGGAAGCCCCACAAGGATATCGGCGCGCTCGACCTGAGGCAGCTGCGTTCGTATTTCTTGCCATATGGCATCGTCCCGATCTTGCGTCGCGATCATGCCGGATTCCCCGTGTACAAATTCAGGAGGGTCAAGTAGTCGGTCAAGTGACGCGTGATCATGAAATTTCTCCGGACGTGTTCGCGTCCGGCGCCGCCCATCCGTTGCATCAAACCGGGGTTGTTCAGCAGATGGCGGATGCGAAAGGCGGCCCCTTCTTCAGACCGGACGAGGAAGCCCGTCACGCCCTCGATGACTTGAGCGGAGATCCCTCCCGCCTCACTGGCAACCACGGGCTTGCCTTTCCACATGGCCTCGGACACGGTAATGCCAAACCCCTCTTTGAGGGGTTTATGTACGACCACCGTCGCCGCACGCTGCAGCGCATTGATCTCAAGGTCGGCCTCGGGCGGCAATTGCAGAACATGTACGTCGGAGTCCCTGGCGGCCGCCTCCTTGAGTTCCCCAAACATGAACTCGCCCTCCGGATTGTGGGCGACGCCGCCGCCCGCCAACACCAGGCGGCAGTTATGGTACTTTTTGACGAGACGATAGGCTCTCAGCGTGCCGAGCTGATCTTTCACACGCTCGAACGGGGAGATCTCCAGCAGAATAG
>DASUXH010000312.1:0-3810 GCA_036378015.1 Nitrospira sp.
CTGCCAGCAGGCTTGCCGGCCTCGATCGCGGTCGTGCTCCATCGCAGCGCGGTGCCTAGCGAGCTTTCTGAGGTGCTCGGGCGGCGATCGGCCTTTCCGGTGGTGGAACCAAAGGGCAGCGGTCCTCTCAATCACGGGGTGATCTACCTGGCCCCGGCCGACCATCATCTCTTGTTGAACCGCCGCGGCGTCGCCATTCAGCGTAGTCCCAAAGAGCACGCCACCAGGCCGGCGATCGATCCGCTGTTCCGATCGGCGGCGGCCTCATACGGCAAGCGGGTCGCCGGCATACTCCTCACCGGCTGCGGCGAGGATGGCGTCAGCGGCCTTATCTCGATTTCACAGGCTTCAGGGCTGACGCTGGCCCAGGATCCCCAAGACGCGTACATGCCCTACATGCCCATGAATGCCTTGCGGTTCGATGACGTAGCGGGTGTGTTTCCGCTTCATGAAATGGCATCAGTCGTCGTGGAGCTCGTTATGGGACGAAGCGTCCCGGCAGGGAAGGCTCCCGTCCCATGAGATGCATTCCCCTTGGCCGTCGCTTAGCACGAAAGTGACGCTTGCCTAGGGAAGTGCGGAAGCCTAGAATGACCCCCCTCCTCGCCTACTTTCGCTAGACCATATCCACCGAGGAGTTCCGCACCGTGCGACCTACTTCCAAAAAGAGACGGCCGCCGGCGTCTCCAGCAGTTCGGGAAAAATCCGGTTCACGCGCAAGCGCATCCCGGTCGAAACGCCCTACGTATATCGTCGGTATGGGAGGGTCCGCTGGCGCGTTAGAAGCCTTCGAACAGTTTTTTACCCACATGCCTCCCGATAGTGGACTCGCCTTTGTCCTCGTAACCCATATGGATCCCAGTCACAAGGGCATGATGCCCGAGTTGCTCGGACGATGCACCACCATGAGCGTGGTGCAGGTGGAGGAAAACACTGCTGTGCGCCCGAACCATGTGTACATCATTCCGCCCAACAAGGACATGTCGATCCTGAGTGGGACGCTGCATCTCCAAGATCCATCCGCGCCTCGAGGAGTCAGAGCGCCCATCGATCTGTTCCTGCGTCATCTCGCCGAGGACCAGGAGGACCGTGCCATCGCCATCATCATGTCGGGGATGGGGACGGACGGCACGCTGGGCGTCAAGGCGATCAAGGAGCACCTTGGCCTTGCGATGGCCCAGGACGCCCGGTCGGCGAAATACGACAGCATGCCGAAGAGCGCCATCGGCACCGGCCTGATGGATTATGTCGATACGGCTGAACGGCTTCCTGAAAAACTCCTGGCGTACATCCGGCACACGGCGAAAGTTCCGCGCGAAATTACGCAGGAGCGCACGACAAGCAGTGCGCTGAACCGCATCTTCACTTTGCTGCGGGCCCATACGGGCCACGATTTTTCCTTCTACAAACGCAATACCATCTTCCGGCGCATCGAGCGCCGCATGAACATCCATCAGATCAGCCATATCGGGAAATACGTCCGGTTCCTGCAGGAGAATCCCAACGAGCTCGATCTCCTGTTCAAAGAACTGCTGATCGGCGTCACCAACTTTTTCCGCGATCCGGAGGCGTTCAAGAAACTCCAGGAAGAGGCCCTGCCGGCCATCTTGAAAGGCAAAGGCAAGAACAGCTCGTTCCGCATCTGGATTCCCGGTTGTTCCACGGGAGAAGAAGCGTATTCCGTGGCCATCGCGATCGCCGAGTGCATCGACAAGTTTAAACTGACGGGCCTGCTCAAGACGCAAATCTTCGCCACGGACATCGATAAAGATGCGGTGGACCGCGCCCGGCAAGGCCTCTATTTGCCGACCATTGCAGCCGACGTATCCCCCGAACGCTTGCAGCGGTATTTTGTGAAGGACGATCACGGTTATCGCGTCTCCAAACATATCCGGGAAATGATCGTGTTCGCCCCGCAGAACCTCATCATGGACCCGCCGTTCACCAAGCTCGATCTATTGTGTTGCCGGAATCTCTTGATCTATTTCACCGCAGAACTGCAGAAGAAGCTGCTTCCTCTCTTTCATTACACGCTCAACCCCGGTGGGGTGCTGTTCCTCGGTTCATCGGAGACGATCGGCGGCTTTCAAGATCTCTTCACGACCATCGACAATAAATGGAAAATCTTCCAGCGTCAGGAGACTCCGGCGGCGATGACCGGCGTCGTGGACATGCCGAGCGCGCTGCTGCCCCCGGAGACGGCGAGGAACAAGCCGACGCCCAAACAGCACTTTGAACTTGGGGCCTCCATGGCCGAGCTGTCGCGCCATATGCTGCTCGAGCGATTCGTCCCTCCGTCGGTCCTCGTCAATGAAACGGGCGACATTCTGTTCATTCAAGGCAGGACCGGCCGCTATCTCGAGCCAGCTTCCGGCGAGGCGGCAATGAACATTTTTGCAATGGCCAAGGAAGGCCTGCGGCTTGAACTTGGCAGCTTGATCCGTAAGGCCCTTCTCCAGCGGCGGGAGATCCTTAGAGATGGGGTGCGGGTCCAAGTCAATGGCGGCTATCAGCCTGTCAGGGTCGTCGTGCGGCCGATCAGCGGGCGCTCGTATATGCGAGGCATGGTGCTCGTGTCGTTCGAGGAAGAGGGCCCCACAAAGGTCGCTGTTCGCGGGACGAAGGAAACTGGCAAACACAGCAAGGCGATGACCGAACTGGCCCGAGAGCTCAAGTACACGAAAGAACAATTGCAGACGACCGTAGAGGAAATGGAAACCTCGCAGGAGGAATTGAAGTCGGCAAACGAGGAACTGCAATCCACTAACGAGGAACTGCAGAGCACCAATGAGGAACTGACCACGTCGAAGGAGGAGCTGCAATCGCTGAACGAAGAGCTGATCACGGTCAACTCGGAGCTGCAACAGAAGATCGAAGATGTGTCCCAGTCGAACAACGACATGAAGAATCTGTTGAACAGCACGGACATCGCCACGATCTTCGTGGATAATGAGCTGCGTATCATGCGTTATACCCCCCAGGCGGCCACCGTCATTAATCTCATTTCGAGCGATGTCGGCAGGCCGATCAGCGACATCGCCACGAATCTCAGGTATGACGAACTGGTGGATGATTTGAAAAAGGTCTTGGAAACGCTCGTCTACAGGGAAATGCAGGTGGAGACCAAGGCCGGCGAATGGTATCTCTTGCGCATCATCCCCTACAGGACCATCGAGAATGTCATCGAGGGCGGGGTGCTCACCTTCACCAATATAAGCGCCGTGAAGAAACTGGAGGCCTCGTTACGAGCCAACGAAGGTGCGATCGAGAGGCCGAAATAACCGGCAACTCAATGGCATTCACGCTTGGGATTACGAGGCCAAAACCGCCAGCATTTTCTAGGGAATACCCGTGTTCACCGGCGGTCTCTGGCTTGCAAAGATGGGTTGAGCAGGGAGGATGATGGCGGGACTACAACCATCGGATCTGGTGCGGCTTCGTGAAAAAGCGGAGCAGCTGAACCGGCGCTCCGCGCACGCACTTCCCAAGGTGACGCCGCAGAACGTCGAGTCGCTGGTACACGAACTCCGGGTCCACCAGATCGAACTCGAACTGCAATGCCAGGAACTACAGCGAGCGCAACTTGAAACGGAGGAAAGCCGCAACCGCTACCAAGAACTCTATGAGTCTATACCAATTGGTTACGCGACGATCGATGCAGCCGGAAGGATTCACGACCTTAATCCCGCAGGCGCCTCGCTGCTCGGCCCAGAAGTGCCTCGTAAGTTGAACACATTCTTCTTCTTTTTACGCGACGAAGACGCAGACGCGGCGCGCCTCTGTTTCCGAAAGGTTTTCCACGACGGCAAG
>DASUXH010000313.1:0-4086 GCA_036378015.1 Nitrospira sp.
CTGCTCTTCATCGACAACATCTTTCGGTTTACGCAAGCCGGCTCGGAGGTATCGGCGCTCTTGGGACGTATGCCTTCCGCCGTGGGCTATCAGCCGAACCTGTCGACCGAGATGGGCGCGCTTCAAGAGCGAATCACCTCGACGAAGCGCGGTTCGATTACGTCGGTTCAGGCCATTTACGTCCCGGCCGACGACCTCACCGATCCTGCGCCTGCGACCGCCTTCGCGCACCTTGACGCCACGACGGTCTTGTCGCGTCAACTGGCGGAATTGGGTATTTATCCGGCCGTAGACCCGCTCGATTCGACATCCCGCATCCTTGATCCCCAGGTGATCGGCGAAGAGCACTACAAGATCGCACGCGGCGTGCAATCTGTCTTGCAACGCTACAAGGACCTTCAAGATATCATCGCAATTCTGGGAATGGACGAGTTGTCGGAGGACGACAAGATGGTCGTGACGCGCGCACGGAAGATTCAGCGCTTCCTGTCCCAGCCGTTCCATGTCGCGGAGGCTTTTACCGGCGCGCCTGGAAAGTACGTCAAGCTGAAGGATACCGTTCGCAGCTTCCAGGAAATTCTGCAGGGAAAATACGATCATCTGCCCGAACAGGCGTTCTACATGGTCGGACCGATCGAGGAAGTTGTCGCGAAAGCAGAGAAAATGGGCGTCAAGGTTTAGACGCGATCAGGAAATCACACACGTCATGCCTGGCAAGATCTTATTGGAAGTCGTCACGCCGGAAAAGCAGCTCTTGAGTCAGGAAGTGGATGAAGTCATCGCTCCCGGCTCGGAGGGCGAGTTCGGCGTATTGCCCGGCCACTGCCACTTCCTTTCCACGTTGCGCATCGGTGAGCTCCGCTACCGCATTGGGGACCGGACGAATCACATGGCCATTCTCTGGGGCTACGCCGAAGTGACTCCAAGCAAAGTGACGGTCATGGCCGAGATTGCTGAAAAGGCCGAAGACATCGATGTTGGACGCGCACAAGCCGCCGTCGCCAAGGCCGAGCAACGTTTGAAGGCTGGCGGCTTGCCGTCCGAAGTGAAGGAAGCAGAAATCAGCCTCGAAAAAGCCCGCCTCCGTATGAAACTTGCTCAGCGCGCCCACAAATCCTAAGAATTGCATCGTTGTGTGTTCCCGTCGTTTGACCGTCACACGGCCGGCGCGTATCCTTTTCACTTCAGGTGCGGGCGGAGGCACATCCTGTGTCTGTCTGGTATCTCCTCATGGTCCTCATGGTTTGCCCTGGTCCGGCCTTTGGGTCTGGCATCCCGGTCTCCACTCGAACGTTGTCCGGTGAAGAGTTGCTTCGGATCGGCGAAATCCATGATGTACAGAACCATTTTCCTGAGGCACTGACGTATTACGATCAAGCTCTTGCTTCGTTTCGCGCGCACAAGCAGCGTAAAGGCGAAGCCGTCGCCCTGACGAAGATCGCTTCCATTTTTGAGCGCCAGGATCGAAGACAAGAGGCCGCCGTCGAGATTCGCCAGGCCCTGACGCTGCTTTCCAAAACACCTGACGTTCCGGTCCATGGGGATGCATTGTTCCTCTCGGCAAGACTCTCTCTGTGGCTGGGCACGCGCGAGGAAGCTGCGGTGCTGTTGGAGCAGGCTCGAGAACAATACCGGCGATCGAAGAATATCCAAGCACTCGGATCGGTGACGCTTCAAGCCGGGCTATTGAAGGTCAGTGATGGCTCGCCGGACGAGGGGCTTCGCGAGATTCAACAGGTGCTCGACGATGCCCGCGCAAGGCGCGACTACGAGCAGACACTCGCGGCATTGGTGGCGCTTGGCGATGCGAATTGGATTCTTGGTCAGACCGACCGTGCAGTCATCCACTATGAGGAGTCGCTCGGCCTGCTCGAGCAACGGCCACAAGCGACGGTTGAGGCGGGGCTTCGCATTCGCCTGGCCGCGCTCAGTAGCGTGAACGGGCGGGAGGAACAAGGGATCGACTCTGCCAAGCGTGCAGTCACCCTCTCTCAATCACTGCGCGACGTCTCAAGGGAGGCAGCGGCATGGACGTTGCTGGGATCACTCCATGCGACGCTTGGACATGGTCTTGATGCCGAGGACGCGTTGCAAAGAGCCCTCGGGATTTATCGACAACAAGCGGTGATCGTGCATGCCGTACGGCCCACTTTGCCGCTGCCGGCTACCTCTCCAAGGGGATCTCGATTACCAGCCCTCCCATGACGTCGTGCATCGAAAAATCCTTCTTCCGACTATGAGGATGGCTGTTGTGGCAGGCGACGCAGGCCTGACTGACCGCTCGATCGGCATAGATGGCTTGAAAGTATGATCGCTCACCTCGCTTCACGGTTCCGGTGACCGATCGCTCGGGATGTTCCTGAATCATTTCCAACCCCTGCTTCTGCATGGGGCTGTCCGGCGCATTGTTCGGGTTAATCGGCCAGAGGCTGATCAGCCGATAACGGACTTTCGAACCAGTGGTCGCAGCTAACTCACTCGATTCGATCAGAAACTGAGCCGGGAGTGGAAGGAGGTCTTTCTTGGCGCGCCAATCTTCTGCAGCTGTAGCACCCCCTGCCTTTTGGAGCCGCTCAACGACATGGATCGTATAAAAGGTTCGATCGGCTTCGATCACAGAATGCAAGTAATCGGCGACCGTCTCCGGCGGTATGCCCTGTAGATCCGCTGCCCGCGAGGAGGCTGCGAACAGAAGGCAAATCACGGCCATGGCCCCGGTTCTCGCGGAGAAGATTCTGATCATCGTAATCTCCTTTCGGTGAGGGCGGCCTCAATCCTAAGCATAGCCCTCGCGCCCTCTCAGAGGCAATTCCGCCTTGCATGGATTGCATTTCCCCAGGCCTCTTTAGTAGCGTGTGCCGCACATGATTACAGAATTTGTCGTGACATCCGGAGAGCAGCCTAAGCGGCTCGACGTCTTTCTCGTCAACCGTGAGCGGGAGATGTCTCGTTCGCGATTACAACGGCTCATCGAACTCGGGCGCATCCGCATAAACGATCAGGTCGTGAGGCCAAGTCAGAAGATTAAACCTGGCGATAGAATCACGATGGATGTCCCGAAAGCGGAGCCTCTTGAACTTCAGGGCGAGGCGATTCCACTGGAAGTGCTCTTCGAAGACGAGCAACTGTTGGTGCTCAACAAACCGCCGGGCATTGTGGTGCATCCCGCACCGGGCAACTGGACGGGCACCCTTGTCAACGCCCTCCTCCATTACTTTCAGACTTCCGGTGGAACGGTCTCAAGCATCGGGGGAAAAGAACGGCCGGGTCTCGTTCATCGATTGGACAAAGACACCTCCGGTGTCATGGTGGTTGCCAAGACCGATCAGGCGCATCGGCATCTGTCCGGGCAGTTCAAGCAACATTCCATTCACCGTGTTTATGAAGCGATCGTTTGTGGTATTCCCAAGAGAGGGCATGGCCTTATCGAGCTGGCCATTGGACGAGATTCCAAAGAACGCAAAAAATTCTCCGCCCGCACGGCGCGGCCCAAAGAGGCCGTCACTGAATACCGCGTCATCCGCCGTTTCGGGAAGACGGCGGCCCATCTGCTGCTCCACCCAAGGACGGGACGCACCCATCAGCTCCGTGTCCATTTGGCTTCGCTCGGTCATCCGATTCTGGGTGATCCGACCTATGGAGGACGGAAGGTCTGCAGCGTGAATGGACTGGAAGTGCCTCGGGTCATGCTACACGCCCGCACACTGGGGTTCAGTCATCCCATCACAGGCGAAGTGTGCGAGTATGAGCGACCGGCTCCATCCGATATGGCAGGGTTGATACGGAAGCTGGACGAGCGTCTGGATCTCAGGCGTATGTACAGCGCGTAACAGTTCGTGAGCATCGATTAGGACGAACCCATGCAAACCGGCGACGTGCTCGATGCGATCGGAGGACTCTCCTCCCAATTGAAGACCTACGCGGCCAAGCTGCCGGCAATCGTCCACTTGACCGTCATGCCGACCGGGGTCAAACCCAAGCCAGAGGCCGTCGATGATTATGAGGCCATCGTCTCCCGATTCCGCAATCAGAGCGCGGGAACTGCGTATAAGGGATTGAACGAAGCCTTCGTCGAATCGCTCGAGG
>DASUXH010000314.1:0-11764 GCA_036378015.1 Nitrospira sp.
GAATGCCTATCTGCCCGAGCGGTTGACGGCCCTGCAGGGCCGCTTTGTCTTGGCGGAAGGCGAGACGCAGTTCGACCAGGTGACGGCGCATCTGGGCGATCTCACCGTCCAGGTGCAAGGAGGCATCACGGGCGGCAGCGGAAGCGTCTTTCGCGACTTGGCGGTTCGCGTCACCGGCGACGCCGTGCACATGGTGCAACTGTTGCCGACCAAAGACCTGCCTCAGGGCACGGTGGAAGGCATGGCCAGCGCCATCGTCGTGGTCACAGGGCCGACACGTACGCCGCATCTTCGTGGAGAGGTCGGCTTGACGGAATCCAGGGTAACAATCCCCAGCGTGCTCGAGAAACCGACGGGCGCGGTGGTCAACATCGCGTTCGAAGGCGACATGATCCAGGCCAAGACGGTGACCGTGAGTCGACTGGAAATTTCTGCGCCGCCGCTTCGGCTGCCCATCAAAGGGAAAATCCAACTCGGCGAGAAGTTTCTCATCGACGCCGCCCTTGCGACCGGTACGGTGTCGTTGTCCACCGTCCCCGAATGGATCGCGAAGGGGGGATTTGAAGCGGGGAATCTCGAACTCTCTCTGGACATCAAGGGTAGGGAGCGCGATTGGCGGACTTGGAAGACCACCGGCTGGCTGGCGCTGAACAATGGGTTGATGACGGTCAAAGGGACCGGCGGTCCGATTCAGGACCTGTACGTACGGCTGCTCTTAGCGCGCGACACCGCCGAGTTGAAGCGGCTGTCCTTCCGCCTGTTGGATAGCGACCTTACCCTCGAAGGGACGATGCGCAATTGGACGACCAAACCTGTCATCACGGCGAAATTGGAATCCAATCAAATGGACATCGATCTCCTGATTCCGAAGGGCGAACGTAACCCCATCCGGGACCTGCTCGAGTACTTGGCCGCGACGAGCAAGGTGCATGCGAACGCCTCCATCGCCCGTGGACGGTACAAGCATCTGAAGTTCGGCGCCATGTCCGCACGGCTTACCATTCAAGACGGCGTCCTCGATCTTGACCGCCTGTCGGGTCAATCCACCAATGGCGACATCGCCGGCCGGATCGTCGTGCAGTTGCCGCGGGGTGAGCCTGCTGAGGCGGAATTCTCGCTGCGGGCGACCGGGCTGTTGGTCGAGGACATCTACCGGCTTGCCGGCTCCAAGGAAGGAGGCGTCACGGGAGAAGCTCGTGTAACCGGCACCGTCCGCGGGCACGGGCGCAACCCTCACGGCATTTATCCGACGCTCAATGGCAAGGCCGATCTCTTGCTCGAAAGCGGCCGCATCTTCAAGTCTGAGGAGCGTGCGATCTGGAAGATCATCAGCCTCTTGAACCTGCCCGCCGTGCTGCAAGGCAAAGTGGATCTGGAGAAAGAAGGCCTTCCCTATAACAAAATTACGGCGACTCTCGTCATCCGCAACGGCCTCTTTGAAACGGAAAATCTCATTATCGATAGCCCTATCGTCAAGATCACGGCGGCGGGCAATTACGATCTCCCAACCGATCAGGTCGATATGGTCTGGGCGGTGAGCCCATTCGGATCGTATTCGCAGTTCCTGAAAACGATTCCCTTGTTCGGCAGGCTGTTTGCGGGAGAACGCAAGGGGGTTGCCACGGCGATGTTTTCTGTGAAGGGCTCCATTGAAGACCCCGAAGTTACCTATCTGCCGATGAAGTCTTTCGCCACCGGCGTGAGCGGGCTCGCGCAATTGGCGGTCGATCTGTTGAAGAACACGGTCATGCTGCCGATCGACTTGGTAACGCCCGATGAAAACAAGACGGTCTCGAAGGACGCCATCCCTTCTGCGGAAGGAGCTCCGGCCGTTCCTTGACCCTCTATGGACCCCATGCTACATTCCGCCGAAGCCTGAAGCGGTCTTTCTGTTGTCGTGTGAAGGTCACCCGTGTGGATGCCAATGAGTAAATCACGTGTCTCGATCGCCGTCACAATCACATAAAGCCACGGTTTTCATCGCAGCCAGCGAGCTGGATTCAAACCTCTACCACGCCACCAAGTTCATCGCGCCGGATCCCTTCATTTATTTGGAGATCAAGGGCGAGCGCCTGATGATCATGAACGATCTTGAAATGGACCGGGCCAAGAGCCAGGCGGCGGTCGACCGCGTGTTGTCCTATTCGGAGATCGAGCGTCGGGCGAGGGACCATGGCGTGGCCGCGCCAGGTAGCGTCGACATCGTGCACGTGGTGCTGCGGGATGCCAAGATCAAGCACGTGCTGGTGCCCGCAAACTTTCCGTACAGCCACGCGGCGCGGCTGCAGGAACTTGGTTATCAGTTGCATGCCAAGCCGGATCCGTTCTATGAGCACCGCGTCATCAAAACCGCGGAGGAAGTGCGCCACATTGAAGAGGCCCAGCGGGCGACGGAGGATGCCGTTGCGGCCGCGCATGAAATGCTGCGGCAGGCCACCATCCAGCACGGGGAGTTATGGCTGGATGACGACGTGCTGACTTCAGAACGGGTCAAGAAGCTCATCAACGTGAAACTGACGGAGCGTGATTGCGTCGCGCAACATACGATCGTGGCCGGCGGGGAGCAGGCGTGTGATCCGCATAACGAAGGCAGCGGTCCCTTGCCGGCGCATCGCAGCATCATCTTCGATGTGTTCCCGCGGTCGGCATCCTCACGGTATTTCGCCGACATGTCGAGGACCGTCATCCGCGGGACGCCGAGTGCTGAGCTGAAGAAACTCTACCAGACCGTGCTCGACGCACAGGAAGAAGCGATCACGAAAATCCGGGACGGCGCCGACGGTATGAAGATTCACCGTGGCATTTGCGACCGGTTCGAAAAGGCCGGTTACAAGACCGGCTTGGTGAACGGACGCATGCAGGGATATTTTCACGGCACCGGTCATGGCGTGGGGCTGGACATCCATGAAGCCCCTCGCATCAGCCGCACCGGCTCCCTGCTGCTCGAAGGGCACGTCGTCACCGTCGAACCCGGCCTCTACTACCCTGGCTTGGGGGCTGTTCGGATCGAAGATATGGTGCTGGTGACGGCTGATGGCTGCCGCAACCTCACCAAATTCCCCAAGACCTTCGAACTCGACTAGCCCGTCCAGCCCCGACGTACGATTGTTACCCAGCCACCCACCCACCGATTGCTTTACAATCGATATTCCGGGACGCGTCTTTGCCGAAGCCGCGTTCGCGCACCGCTCGGATCTTTAATCTGTCGATCATTTCACCATGTCCAGCTCCTTTCGGTTTCTTGAAGACATCGCAATAGCCGATATTGCCTTTGAAGCTGAAGGAGGTTCCGCTGAAGAAGTCTTTCGTGGCGCGACGCAAGCGTTGATCGAAACGATGGCCGATCCACTGACGGTGACGAATTCCTGGAATCGCCACATCACGAAAACAGACGAGGATCTCGAAACCCTTCTCTTTGACTGGCTGTCGGAGATGGTCTATTGGAAAGACGCCGCCGGAGTGGTGTTTCACGAGGCGCCTCTCACGCTCACGTTTCAACAGGGGAAATGGACGGTGTCTGGCAAGCTGGAAGGGGCACCGGTGAATAGCCAGTTGCAGGAACTGCGCAATGATGTGAAAGGTATTACGAAGCATTTGTACAAGGTGGGGCAGGAGGGGCCGGTGTGGAAAGCCACAGTGGTCGTCGACGTTTAGCAGGATGTTGAAAAAGGCTGCCAGCTTCGTTCTCGCGTCGTTTAGAGGCTCGACGTGATAATGAAGCCTTTCAGGAGGTCGGAGGCACTTGAGGATTTATCCGTTCGCCAAGACCATGTGAACGGCGAACGGTTCACACGAAGTGTGGTATGTACCTCCTCGCCTCTTCACTCGCTGCGGCCTTGCTAGACAACCCTTTTGAACATCCTGAAATACTTTTGGATAAACAATGCGATTGAATACCAGCATGAAGGTCAACCAAATCAGCGCCGCGGTCTGGGAAATTCCGGCGACCGAAAAATCGGGCATGTTGGTGCCTGCCCGTATTTATGCGACACCCAACATTCTGCAGTCGATGGATCAGGGCGTCTTTGACCAGGTGACCAACGTCGCCTGCCTGCCGGGCATCAAGCGATATGCCCTTTGCATGCCGGACGGGCATTGGGGGTACGGATTTCCTATCGGCGGGGTAGCGGCGTTCGATGTGCATGAAGGAGTCATCTCCCCGGGAGGCGTCGGCTACGATGTCAACTGCGGCATGCGATTGATCCGCACGGATCTCACCTTGACGGACGTGAAGCCCCGGTTGGAACGTCTGATGAGCGAACTCTTTCGCCGAGTGCCGGCCGGCGTCGGCGCGGGAGGATCCGTCAAGCTGGCCCGCGGGGAGTTCGAGGCCGTCATGGTCCACGGGGCGCGCTGGTGCATGGAGCGGGAGTATGGCTGGCATCGCGATCTTACCCGCATGGAGGAAGGCGGCTGCATCGGGAATGCCGATCCGTCGACGGTCTCCGATCACGCCATCGGCCGGGGAATCGGCCAGCTGGGGACGTTGGGGTCGGGAAACCACTACCTCGAAGTGCAGGTCGTCTCGAACGACCGGATTTTCGATCCACAGACGGCCGCGGCGCTTGGCATCACCGGGCAGGACCAAATCGTCATCATGGTGCATTGCGGTTCGCGCGGGTTCGGGCATCAAGTGGCCAGCGATTACTTGACCGTGTTCGCCAAAGCGATGCGCCGCTACGGCATCTCCGTGAAGGATCAGCAGTTGGCCTGTGCGCCGTTCCGGTCAACGGAAGGCCGAGACTACTTCGCCGCCATGAATTGCGCGGCAAATACGGCTTTTGCGAACCGGCAGATGATCACACATCACATACGAGAAGCCTTTTCAGCGGTATTCGGTCCGTCGGCGGAGGAATTGGGCATGGAACTCGTCTATGACGTCGCGCACAACATTGCAAAGGTTGAACGGTATTCCGAAGGGGAATTGCTTGTCCATCGAAAGGGGGCCACGCGCGCCTTCGGACCCGGGAGCATGGAATTGGCGCCTGAGTTTCGCCGGACCGGTCAGCCGGTCATCTGCGGGGGGTCGATGGAGACCGGATCGTATCTGCTGGTCGGAACGGATCGTGCGGTGCGCGAAACGTTCGGCTCCACGATGCATGGTTCAGGGCGAACCATGTCGAGGGCCCAGGCGAAAAAGCTCGTGCGTGGCGAACGACTGCAACAGCAGATGAAGGAGCGCGGAATTCTCGTGAAGGCAGCATCAATGTCCGGCCTGGCGGAAGAAGCCGGCATGGCCTATAAGGACATCTCGGAGGTCGTGGAGACGGTGGAAACGACCGGCATCACCCGGAAAGTCGCGGAGCTGCGTCCAATCGGAAATATCAAAGGGTAGAGTGATTTTGAAAAAACAGTGGAGATTTGCGCCGGGCTTGGCACAATACCACCAATCGATCATTCATCAACCGAGGTGGTCCGCATGGAGCAACGGAAGAATCCACGGTTCCCGGTGCGGTTCCGTAGTTCCTTTACGTCGTTAAATGTCGTCGGAGGAGACGGCAACATCACGGATTTGTCGCTGCGCGGCTGCCGTGTGGAAAGTCAGATCGAGGTGAGGCCGGGGACATCCTTGGAGCTTCGCATCCATCCATCAGACCACGAACCGCCGCTGCAGATTCAGGAAGCCGTGGTCCGGTGGAGCCGCTCGCAGCAGTTCGGAGTGGAATTTGTGACATTGGCGCCGGAAGAATGGGCGCGTCTGCAACATACGGTCACAGACCTCGAACTGCAACCCTACCAGAAGGTATTGCCGGAGAATCCCGTCCAACAGGCCTAGAGATTGCTCAGCCCATGGGTGAGAGCGTAGCGGGCCAGCTCGACGGTCGACTGGAGCTGCAGCTGGCGCATCATCCGCCCCTTGTGGAATTCCACCGTCTTGGAGGTGATATGCAACATCCGGCCGATTTCCTTGGCCGTATATCCTCCAGCGACCAAGCGGAGAATTTGTCGCTGCCGTTCGGTGAGCGAACGCATGGGGCCGTCCGGGGCCGTGGGCGGCTGGATGGCCGGTTGCTGGAGCGCCGCCGACAGTTCGGGAGAGATGTATTGTCTGCCCGCCAGGACAGCTTCGATGGCACGAGACAGATCCTCCCATCCTGAGCGTTTCAGCACATAACCCGATGCGCCAATGCGAAGCGCTTCCTCGACGTAGGGCGTGTCGGCGTACATCGAAACGTACAGCAGCTTCACATTCGGCATCTGTTCGCGCAGCCGCCGGCCGGCCTGAAGTCCGTTGAGCACCGGCATTGCCACGTCCATCAGCACGAGGTCGGGCTGAAACCGCCGCGCTGCGGTGACCACCGAGTGGCCGTCCTGAACGGTGCCCACCAGGTCGTAATGGCGCTCCAACAGGTGGCGCAGGCCGTCGAGAATCAGCATGTGGTCGTCAGCAAGTAAGATGCGAGGTTTGCTCATTCGATATTCCCGTGAGTGGAATGGACACAGATAGTCGCGTGCCGCGTCCCGGATCGCTCGTGAATGTGAGCGTCCCTTCAAGCAGCCGTACGCGCTCTCCCATGCTGACGAGACCCAGGCCCCGTTGAACGCCTTGGCCGACTGGTTGCGCGAAACCCCGCCCATCGTCCTCGATGCGAAGCAGCACGCGGTCATCATGATAGGCGAGGCTCAGAAAGACGTGCATGGCGCTCGCATGTTTGGCGACGTTGCGCAGCGCTTCCTGCGTCACCCGAAACAGGCATTCCTCGAGGTGACGTTCCAGGGGCCTCTCGGATTCTTCAAGCGCCAAACGGACGGGAATATGTTCGCGCTGCTGGAATTCTTGAGCGCACACCCGTAGTGCGCTGGTAATGCCGAGATCGTCGAGCACGGACGGATGGAGGCGACGCGCAAGGTCGCGGAGGTGGTCGGACAATTCCGCCACTTCATTTTTGACGATCTGCAACGTGGTCCGTGCGGCTACCGGCAGATCAGGCGTCTGCTGCACTTGATCGTCGATATCAAACGCCAGGCTGATCACCCGCTGGTTCACGTCGTCGTGCAGTTCCCGCGCAATGCGGCGTCGTTCGTCATCCTGCGCGGAAAGCAGCTGAGCGGTCAGTTGACGCAGCTGCGCTTGGCTCACTTCCAGCGATCGCCGGCTGGCCTCCATCGTCTGCTCGATCTGCATTTTCTCGGTAATGTCTTCTCCAATCCACGCATACAGTCCGTTGCCGCTTGGACTGTACCCAATAAACGAGATGGCAGAGGTGATCGTCCGTTCGGACAATTCTGCAGCCGGTGTTGAGGGAATCTCGTATTTCACATGGACGGTTTTGCCGGTCCGACGGGCGGCCTCCAGATGAGGTATCCAGCATGCCGGGGCGCCGGATGCAAGGGCCAAGGCCGAAGGGAGTGGATGTGTGCCGACCCGATCGCCTCCTGCCGCACGGTTGGCGATGACTGTAGCGGGTCGCCCTTCGATAATCTCCAAGACGCCCATCATCAAATCCGTCGAGTTGAAAAAACTCTGAAGCGTCGTCTCACTTTGCCACAGCGCTGCGGTCCGCGCGGCGACGAGTCCTTCCAGCTCCCGACGTGCATGCTTCTGGGCCGTATGCCAGATAATGGTCGCGGCCGTCCAGCCGGCGAGGATGACAAGCGATCGGTTGAACAGGCCGAGTTGGAGCGGGACGACCGGCGACGCCCAATTGGTCCAGATGCCGGCAAGTGTGAGACTCGTCGCACAAGCGGCCACGATAAAGGGGGCCATCGGATGGCGGAGTCTGGTGGTGAGGGTAATTGGAATCAGATACAGGGCGGGAATGACGAAGCCAAGCGGAAAAAAGCTGTCGAGGACAAAGACAGCGATGGTCATCCCAGTAATAACGGCAATTGACCAGCCCTGAGACCGTTGTGTTCCTGTGCTGGACGGGTTCATGGATTTCAGAACGCTGAGTCCAACCGATGGAATTGACTGATTATATTCGGTTTATCGATCAAATGAGAATGGCAAAATTGTTTGGGATGTATCTAGCAATTGCCCCAGAGGCGTCAGTGTAAAAAGCGGAATTAGCTGGCGATCCGAAACCGGTTTGCTACCCTGGCGTCTGGAGAATCGCGAGGCAGACAAACTCTTACAAGCCTTTCATGAGATATCGCGGTCGGTGTGTCCGTCGTTTCGGCGGAAGAAGGCTGACCGTGTTGCACGTCCATGCCCACGGGCTTGGCGAGGCGCAAGAGAGACGCACTAACCTTCGTGGAGAACATGCAAAAAACTCCAACGGTGCTTGTCGCAGACGACGACGATTCGGTCAGAACGTTTGTCCGGGCGGCGCTCGAAGCGGCGGGTTTGAACGTGTGCGAGGCGTCGAACGGCAAGGAAGCGTTGGAACAGTTTACGTTACATCGTCCGGACATCATCGTGTTGGACGTGATGATGCCGGTCATGGATGGGTATATGGCCTGCTCGCGTTTGCGCGGGATGGTGGGTGGAGGCCGCCTGCCCATCTTGATGATGACCGGTATGGACGACGCAGAGGCGATTGCGGGCGCCTATGAGCATGGCGCGACCGATTTCATCACGAAACCGCTGAATCCCATCATCTTGAGCCACCGTGTGCGGTATATGCTGCGGGGGAGCAGGACGTTGGACGCGCTGCTCCGTAGCGAGTCGCGTCTTGGTTTGGCTCAGCGCATTGCCAAAATCGGCAATTGGGAATGGCAGCCTCACACTGGGCAATTCGTGGCTTCGTCCGAGCTTTGCCGCCTGATGGGCATACGGCCGCAGGATTTCGGCGCCACCCTTGAGGCATTTCTTCAAGCGGTCGACGTGGAAGATCGAGAGCGCGTTGACCAAGCCTTGAAGCGCATTCTCACCGACAGGACTCCCTGCGACATCGACCACCGGATCATGCTGCCCAATGGAAGCGATTTCACCGTGAACTTACAGGCCGAGGCCGTGTTCGACGACCAGCTGAAAACCCTCACCATCGTTGGCACGGCGCAGGACATCAGTGAACGGAAGCGCTCCGAGCGGGAGATTCACCGGCTTGCCTATTACGACAGTCTGACGGGTCTTCCCAATCGGGTGCTGTTCAAAGATCGGGTGACACAGGCGATCGCCCATGCCCGCCGTTATCAATATCATCTGGCCTTATTGTTTCTCGATTTGGACCGCTTCAAGGTCATCAACGACACGTTGGGGCACAACGTCGGCGACATGCTGCTGAAGAATGTGGCTGACCGGCTGGCCGAATCAGTCCGGCACAGCGATTCAATCGGCCGCTCGGCGAACGACCAAGGCCATGAGTTGGCACGCCTCGGCGGCGATGAGTTTACGGTGCTGCTGACCAATCTCAAGGACGTGCAGGACGCGAGCAAAGTCGCGAGACGCATTCTGGAAGCCCTGGCACGGCCCTGTTCCGTGGGTGGGAACGAAATTTTTGTCACCGTGAGCATCGGCATCGCTATCTTTCCGGCTGACGGCGAGTCCGTCGACATACTGCTCAAGAATTCCGACACGGCCATGTATCATGCCAAGGAACAGGGCCGGAACAACTTCCAGTATTATTCGAGCGTCATGAACGCGGCGGCCAATGAGCGGTTGCTGCTCGAAGGAGAAGTTCGGTATGCGACGGAGCGCGAGGAGTTCGTCGTGTACTACCAGCCGCAGATTGATCTCATCAGCGGACGAATCGTGGGTGCGGAGGCGTTGGTGCGGTGGCAACACCCCCAACGGGGCCTGCTGGTCCCGGCTGAATTCCTCCAGGCCGCATCAGATACGGGAATGATCCGCACGATCGATGAATGGATGCTGCGGACGGCGTGCCGTCAAAACCGGGCATGGCAACACCGCGGCTTCGCCGTTCCCCGCGTCTCGATCAATGTCTCCAATTCCCTCTTCCACGGCACGACTCTCTTAAGGGCGGTGGCAGACGCGTTCTCGGAAACAGGGCTGATGCCGGATCGCCTGGAGCTGGAATTGACGGAATCCGTCGCCATGCGGAACGTAGACACGTCGCTCACGGTGTTGCAAGAGCTTAAGAGTATCGGCGTGCAGCTGGCGATCGATGACTTTGGGACAGGCTACTCTTCATTGAGTTATCTGCAGCGGCTGCCCATCAACCGGGTAAAAATCGACCAGTCGTTCGTACGGGAACTGTTGAGTCCGGTCCAGCCGGTGCCGATTGTCCGGGCGATTATCGCTATGGCCCATAGCCTGCAGCTGGAAGTTCTGGCGGAGGGCGTCGAAGACGAACGGCAGCGCTCCATCCTCATGGCCGAAGGCTGCGACCAGGCGCAGGGCTATCTCTTCGGTCGACCGATGCCTGCGGCGGAATTCGAAAAATTGCTGTCGCCGATTGTGTTGCCGAAGGCGGGCTGATCGCAATCAGCCTTGGCCGCGATAGCCGTACAGAAGAGTGATGTTGATGCGGCGGCTCAGATAGTCGTCTCTAAAAGACACGTCATCGGTTTCATGGAACAAATCTGAATTGAAGACCACTGCTCGATTGGCCCGGTAGGGAATTCTGATGGCCTGAGCGCCCGCTTCCTTCAGCCACGCCAGGATTCTCGGCTTGTTGCGGTCGCTGTTGTATTCCTTGAAGTTCCACTCTGCCGGAGCCTCCTTGTCATAGACCACGAGCCCGCCGGTTGACGGATTGAGATTGGCCTCATCTTCCGTAATCCAGAAATTGACATTGACGGCTGCCGCGTCCGCGTGAATATTCAACCCGCGCCTCGCGCTGTCGTGCTTGAACGCCCAGGCTTGTGTCAGCCGATGGTGCGAGAAGATGCGGGGAAACCTCGCTCGAAGCTCGTCGGCGATCTGAAACAGCAACGGAGAGGCAAATCCATCGCCCAGAAACGCCCCGCTGTAGCCATTCTCGTAATCCTTCTTCCAAATGGTCGCTTCCCGGCAAAAGCGGCGAAGCGCATTCAGCGCCGTCTCATTCAAGAGACCGTCGATATAGGTCACCTCGGGACGTTTGGCGTGATACTGGTGCTCGACGGCGGCGGGATCAAGCGAAGGATTCAGGGCGCCGCCCGCAAGTCTTGGAGGGGCCTCGAATACGAGAATCCGGTTAAAAGAGGGGGCGATGTCGGCCAATGTATCCGGATCGATCGACACGCGGTTTCCCGGGGAGGTGTCCTGACTCAGGCGCCGGTGAAGGCTCTCTAGCGCCTCGAGATACGGCTGTTGCCTCAGGTCCAATTTCTGCTGGTCGAACAAATAGCGCATTTGTTGGGCGTCGTGTTTGACGCGCGACCGGTATATCGTCGCGGCCGCGACGGGCTTCCCCTGATCGTGTCTGGCGCGCGCGACTTCCTCGAGGCACTCGCAGGCTTTTGAGTCATCTCCCACCCACGACCAGGCCATGCCCAGATTGTATCGAGCCGTTTGGTAGGCAGGGGCAAGAGCGAGCGCTTGTCGGAAGGCTGCAATGGCATCGTGAAGCGTACCGACTTCCATCAAAGCGAGTCCAAGATTGTTATGGGCTTCCGCATGTGTAGGCTTCAATTCGAGGGCCTTCCGATAGCAGAAGATCGCATCTCGTGGGTGTCCTTGTTCCTTTTTGACGACGCCGAGATTGTTGTGGGTGTCCGCCTGGGCCGGATTGAGCGCAAGGGCCTGCTGATAGGCACTTACGGCATCCGACAGATTGCCCGTGTCGCGGAGGACGTTCCCAAGATTTCCGTAAGCTTCAGCGTAGCGAGGATTCAGCGCGATGGCTTTTTGGTAGGCGTCCACAGCATCCTGTGAGCAGCCGGCCTTCTGCGAGACGACGCCGAGGTTGAACCAGTAGACGGGAGAAGAAACCTGTCG